>JBAYPC010000037.1:0-11814 GCA_041677905.1 Alkalispirochaeta sp.
CTACTTCATCAGCGGCTCTAACTCGTTTCTCCACGCCCTTACCTCCCGAATGGTCGCCCGGGGAATCACCCCCGCCGCAATCCATACCGAAGACTTCGATCATTAACGCATTGACGCTGATTCCGTCACAACTTATGCAGATTCAGAACAAACGCGGGAAATCTATTCGTCCTGGCAGTACCGGTCGGCGATATGACTCATCCGATTGTACACAGGACTCAATAAAGCAATCATGCGATCTGGACAAGCCGGTTCGTCTCCTGAAGGAACTGGGAAAACTCATGTTCATGGTCAAGGTCTACCAGATCAAGCTCGTGATCCAGATCTCTGCCCGCTTGTGAATAAAGCTCGAAAAAACGATCCGCCGGAACCCAATGATCCAAACAGAAACACACCGGTTGAACCAGCGGCTTTCAGGACAGCAGTAGCTTTCGCGATATCGCGATGGAAGCGCTTCGGAATGGTAGGAGACAAGGAAATATCCATACGAAAACTGTGCAACGGTAATGCCGAATTGTCAACAGCGCCGTGATACCGCTCCGCCATCACGCCACAAGAGGACTTTGAGGGAACCCCGATTGTCTATGTAGACCTATAACCGTCCGGCCCGATATCGACGGTGATATCGTGAGCCCGGTTCTGGGAAATATCTTTACGGGACAGCTCGTAGGTAAACTTGCTACGGTCACCGCGGTACCAGGTTCGGGCAAACTTCAGGGGTTCGCCCGTTTCTATGTACAGTAGTGTCTCAACGTAGTGGACCGGGCTGCCCACTTCTATCTGCAGTAATTTCGCTTCCGCCTCTTCCGCCGGCCTGATTTCTATGGACCGGACGGCTCGCTCAAAGGTGAAGTTAAATTCGCGTTGCAACAGACCGTGCAGAGAGTTTTTTTCCAGATCGTAGTCTTCAATTCCCGCTACCTTAGCCTCGGGAATAAACGAGTCAACCACAAAGAACGGTTTTTCATGAATGGACCGTAACCGTCGCAGGTAGTAGACCCGTTCAGTATGACCGACCATCAACTTGTCACCCACATCTTCGTCAGGGCGATCAACCTGCAACGATACCAATCTGGTCGTTGGATGGTACCCCTTCTCGGTCATCTCTTTGTTGAAGCTCTCCATAACCAGAAGAAAGTCCCGCCGAATCTTGGGCTCCGTCACAAAAGTGCCGTGCCCTTTACGACGCTCCAGGTACCCCTCGGCCACCAGGGCAGACACCGCCTGCCTCACCGTTGGGCGGCTGATCTCAAAGCGATCACAGATCTCACTCTCCGTCGGTATGGAGTCACCCACCTCCAGACTCTGAACGATCTCCCAGAGAAACTCTTTCAGTTGGTGATGGATCGGAACCGGACTGTTCTTGTTAATGGTTCGGTTGAACTCTGCCACTGTTTAGCCCCTTCTGGAGTCAGTCATCTCGGACCGATTTGCATAAAAAGATACACCATAATATAACATCTTTCTGTTCAAGTTTACCCTCACGCCGACGGCACCGTCGTGCTGCGTATCCGGTCAACCACCGTGGACCAGGGATCTCCGCCGTCCAGAGCCAGGCAGGCTCGCTCCAGCAATCGGTCGTGTACCTCAATACCGATCCCTGCCCGTATAATCAGAGGATCCGGATCGGTTTCCACACCAACCGACACCAGGGTAACGCCTTTCACCCGAGAGATGACGTGGTCGTTACCACCGTCAAAAAGCTCATTTCCAATAAAGAACACAGACTCGGCGTCCAGCCCTTCCCGGGCCATAAGATCACGGGTTCCTCGCTCCTTATCGTTATTCCGGAGCACAAACTTGATCCCCCGGGAGCCATGAAATGGTATGTGGATTCCCTCCGATCCAAAGCGGCTCAAATGTCCCTCGTCCTGCAAACGAACCTTACCGTACTGTAACAGCTCTGCCCGAGTGGCTATCGCCTCCTCAGTCTGATAGGGTGCGACCGAAACATCTCCCAGCATCATCCAGCTGATCGATCCGCCACGGAAATACGTTTCCGCCTCCTGCGGCTCAAATCCATGTCGCCGCAAAATCGACGCCATCTCACCGAGAAAACCGTCCTCGCTGGTAAACCCGCCGTCCGAGAGAATCTTCCGTGCTTTTAACCGTCGGGACTCCAGGCCGTCGGCCTCCCGACCTGCCGGTTCCTCGCCACCGAATGCGGCAAGAAATCTCTGGTCCCCAAGAACTGCCAGGGCCTGGGCATCGGTGAGAACTCGACGGTATGACATGTCCTCTTTCCACCTGTTGGTTCCAGAGTCAAACTGGTACTTCTGGCTGCCGTCACCCCCGTAGTATATGATATGCGACCGAACGTCGTCGGGTAACCTGTCAAGAATACGCGGACCCAACTTGTCTATGGCGACACCCGTCATTGGTACCCAGGCAATTCGGTGTCGCTGCAGACACCGCAGCTTGTCCGAAAGCCATTCGATCCAGACGGCGTCCGGGGTCACTCCTGAAGGGAGTATCGTATCGTCGATATCGGTCATCCAGGCACCGTCAAACGTAGTTTTATTGTTCATGCCGTCCTGTTCTCCTCGTGCTGTTCAGTCACTGCTCGAAATCGTTCGTTCACTCTCTGGATCAAAGAGGTTTATCGACTCCGGCGGAATAGTGATCGTGACGTTCTGATCCATGGCAAACCCCGAGTTTTTGTCGGTTCGCGCTATCACCACCTCATCATCGATAAGAACAGTTAGAAGAAGATCAGGACCCGTTTTTTGAACCGTATCGATTTTCAGCGGACTGGTATCTGACAACTCCACAACAGTGTCCTCCGGCCTGAACCCGACGATAACGGAATCGCCCACCGCAACATCAAACCCGGCTACCGGTACGTCCCAGTCTTTATCCCTGCTCTGTGCAACCAACCCGCCGTTCTGCTCTACGACGGTGGCCGGTACCAGGTTGATCTGGGGATTTCCCATAAAGTCCGCGACAAACACCGTAGACGGTTCCTGGTACACCCGGTCGGGTTCACCAAAGTCGTGAATCTGCCCCTCCTTCATAACCGCGATATGGGTGGACAAACTCATCGCTTCGATCTGGTCATGAGTCACGTAGACAACCGTCAAACCCGTTGTCTTATGGATCCGCTTCAGCTCCGCCCGCAAGCTCACCCGCAGCTTGGCATCCAGATTGGACAGCGGCTCGTCCATAAGCAGCACCTCAGGGTTGACCGCCAGCATCCGGGCCAATGAAACCCGCTGCTGCTGCCCCCCGGAGAGTTCCGAGGGATACCGGTGTCCGTAACCGGTCAAGCCGACGGTCGCAAGGTTCTCTTCCACTATTCGCCCGATATCGGCGGTACCAATCTGCTGCAGTTTCAAACCAAACGCTATGTTCTCTTGCACCGTCATGTGGGGCCATAACGCGTAACTCTGAAAAACCAACCCCAGATTCCGCTTTTTCGGAGGTACAAATACGGCCCCACCATTTCCGAACACCATACGCTCACCAATCCACAACTCCCCGGTACTTGGCTCTTCAAGACCGGCCAGGGATCGTAGCAGAGTAGTCTTACCGCATCCCGAGGGACCCAACAGAGTGGTGAAACTGCCCGGTTCAATTTCCAGTGATACATTCCGCAGCGCGTAGACATCACCCCAGTGTTTCGTAATACCCTTGATAGAGATACCGATTGTGCTCATGCATTCCCTTTTCGTTTATTCTTGATTTCCAGAGCCTTAACCGACCCTGCCAGAACCAGAGACAACACAATGATAAAAGTCATCAGCGCGTTGCTCAGTTGTTGTGCCCCGATCTCACTGTACGTCAGTGACTGGACGGTCAGCACCCGGTTTCCCGGCGTCATAAGCAAAATGAACAGGCTCAGCTCACGGACCGTGGTGGTAACAACCAAAAGGATTCCTGCAATAGCCCCTGGCCGGGCCAACGGATAGATTATCTTCCGGAAACGCAGCAGAAGACCGGCACCCATCAGAGTCGCCGCCTCTTCCAGCTCTACCCCTATCTGGTGCATAGCCGAAACACCCGTTCGCGTAGTGTAGGGGATCCGTTTGGCAAACGCCGCAAACACCAGAAGCAGAAACGTCCCGTACAGCATCGGAAGATACGGTCGTGGTACGGCGTACAGCGAAAGATAGACCGCGCCAAAGGCAATACTCGGAACGACAATCGGAACAGAGCCGATCGAGTCAATCAGGTAGGCAACTTTTGTGCCCCGCAACCGTACAACAGAATACCCGATAAGCAGCCCGAAAAGCCCGCACAGAATCCCCGCCACCAGGGCCACGCGAATCGTGTTGAACGCACCCCGCCAGATTGCGGGGTTTACAAGGATGCCGCTCTCACCTTCGGCCAGACTGGGGTCTCCGGCGCCAATCCACCAGTGCAACGACATATTGGAGAAGGTCCAGTCACCGACGTTCCGCATAAGACTGGAGTAGGCCAGCAGCAACAACGGCACCACAATCAGCAGGGATAACACCGCCACAACACCCAGCCCTACAACAGTACGGGCCTTTCCAAACCGGAATAAGTTCTGTTTGGTCCCTTTACCGCCAATGGTGGCGAAGCTCTTTCGCGTCCCGATCAAACGGTTGTTTACGTAGATAACGGTCGCCGAGAACGCAATCAGGGCCAAAGCGATACTAAAGGCCTCACTCATACGCCCAAAGCGGGTCATACTGTATATCTGCGTACTGAGAACGGTGAAACGTGCCGGTGTCCCCAACAGTGCCGGCGTGGCAAACGTTCCCAGTACCCGGGAAAACGCAAGGACCGCCGCCGAAAGAATAGCCGGGGCGACAATGGGCATCGTGATCTTTTTGAGAATCAGAAACCGCGAAGCACCCAACAGTTCCGCGCTTTCTTCAAGCTGGCTGTCGATATTTTCCAGCGACGCCTTCACCATGATGTACAGAAAGGGGAAATAATGCAGAGCCGATACTATAATGATCGGCAGCGGACCAAATACCAGCCATCCCGGCGCCTCAATCCCCGTGTAATAGGCCAGAAACCCGGTAGACCGACCAACACCCTGGTGCTGAAACACCTCCGTCCACGCCATGGCAAACGCCCAGGACGGCATCATGTACGGCAGCACGCAGAGGACCCCTATCAGCCGCTTAAACCGCACATCAGTCAGCGCCACCAACCAGGACAACGAAAGCCCCATGCCGGTGATAATCAGAGTCGCCCCACCCCCTACGAGAAACGTGTTCAGCAGCGGCTTGAAAAAGCGGGTCCAACTGGTAAACGTCCGGATCCAGTGCCGCAGCGTCAGGTCCCCGACTTTCGCTCCGGGTATCTGCCTCAAGTCATCTACCGCCACCGACAGCGACTCGTATACGATAAAGACCAACGGCAGCACGATAAAATAGACCAGAACGACCACGACAAAGAGCGCCACCAGACCCTCGGCACTCCGAAGTCGTCGGAGAAGCCGTTTCACCTTCCATGAAAACTTGACCTGCCGGTGGGTGGACGTCGATACAGCGTCTGTAATCACAACAAGAGCTTCCTTTACTGGAGAT
The DNA here is from genome assembly GCA_041677905.1 of Alkalispirochaeta sp. Taxonomy (GTDB): domain Bacteria; phylum Spirochaetota; class Spirochaetia; order DSM-27196; family Alkalispirochaetaceae; genus Alkalispirochaeta. The sequence continues at coordinate 5,505 of JBAYPC010000037.1, forward strand.
TTCGTTACTGAAACTTCCGACAGCGTCCTGCCCCCCAGTACGAGGCAGGACCTATCGGCTACCGGCTCACAGCTAAGGGTTAACGCTTAACGCTTAACGCTTAACGCTTAACGCTTAACGGTTAACGCTTAACCGTTCAGAACACGGCAGTTATGAAGTCAAGCACATCGGTCTGCCGATCATATACGGCCTCTTCATCCATAACCCAGAAGTTCAACTTTTCAAGAGGCCACAGCGCCTCTGCCACATCAGGAGCATTCGGAATTTCCGGTACTACCGTGATGTCATTGCGCCCAGGCCAGTTTCCCGGCTCCATGAATGGCTCATAACCACCGCCACCCTGATCATCACCAAAGAGGTGCCGTATAAACAGTTTGGCTGCGTTTGGATGGGGTGCCTGGTAAGCAATACCAACCGGATAGATACTTATGCTTCCGATAGTCGGCTGTATATCTAACGCCGGAAAGTACCGTAAATTTCCCTTTGCCGGATCACCCACCGTCCGGAACCGGGACCCTGCAATCAGCCCCACCATCGTTGCATCACGTTCACTGGTACCAAGAATCGCGGGGACATCCCGTTCGGACTTCACAATCGTCGGGTTGTTGGCAAAAAGCCGTTTGATCCATTCATATCCCGCGTTTGGCGTGTCAGTAGAAAAAGACTTACCGTAGTAGTCAACGTACGCCTTCTCCATATCTTCGTGATACACCGTCGTCAGAATGAAATAGTCCAGAGTGCCGCCATCCTGCCGGGGATCACCGATAATGACCCGACCTGACCACTTCGGTTCCGTCAGTTCCCAGAGGTTCGTGAACGGCTCCCCCGCGGAAAGATTGTCATTGTAGATCCACTGCCGAGACCCATAGCGCCAATGCACGTACGGCTCTTTCTGATCATCCGAAAGCACTCCCGCCAGATCTGCCGGAACCCACGGAAACAGATGATACCGATCGTACAGCAGAGCCTTCTGACGCCCCGCCTGGGAAGCCTGAACCAGATCCGCCCGGTGCATTCCCGCCTCGGCCTCACGGGCAAACTTCTCTATTACCTCCGAGGTACCCATCATGTCGGCTTCCACCTTGATACCCGGGTACTTTGCCTCAAAAGACTCCGCAACCCGCCCCATCCGCGACGTTCCCGCATAGATCGTCACCGAACCTTCTTTCAAAGCCGCCTCGTAGAGCTCATCGTAGTCGATGGTGTCCTCTGCCCAGGGACCAACCCTGACCTCCTGAAGCCACGCCTCAACCTCAACCGGATACCCGTGCGAACCAACCTCCGCCTCCGCCTTGCCGCTCCCAAACGCCGCCGCAGCCCCAAAGACCACAAGAACAACGCTCATCATCAACGTATACCGTTTCATAGGTGCCTCCTAAAGTTCCTGAGGTATTATATACCACTAGACGTAATTACGTCTATTCTTTTCTTTGATATTGAACTTGCGTTCTGACGAGCGTCCGCATCCCCCCAAAGCCTCCCCCGGTTTGACCAGGTGCGGTCATCGGCCCTATCTTTAACCGGAGAAAGTCACCATGAACACAGTTGCCTCGGGATTTCAAACACCCCCCATCGAGATCGTTGCAGTTTTTGTGCTGATCGCCACGATGATCGCCGGTTTTCTTCTCTATTACCTCGGCAAACAGCGAGCCCAGCGGCGGCGGCACGCCCGGGAAGACGCACAGCGGTACCACCAGCTCGCCCACCAGTACAGCCTCACCCCCACCGACGAAAGCGTAATCAGCCAACTTGCCACCTACCTCCAGCACTCCACCGGCAAACACGTCCTTCTGCACAGCCAGGACGTGTTCAACCAGACCGCCGCCCTTGCGCTGGAAGACGACCAGGTCGGATCCGAGCAAATCTCATCTCTCAGGGTTAAACTGGGATACACCGGCCGCCCAATCGGCATGCGCCCCCGGTCCAGCGTTGACATTCCCGCCGGATCGGCCATACTCATCGAAACCCGACGACACACCGCCATCCACGGGACCGTTGTAGACGTCGCATCAGGGGCCCTGCGGGTCAGACTGGACGCAGAAGACATCCCCCTTGCAGAAGGCAAACCGATTCACGTCGTCTACCAGAACGAGGCAGGCGTATTTGAGTTCGACTCGGCAGTCCTGCTCCGCAACGGCATCGAAGTACAGATACAGCATTCAGAAGAAATAAAAACCGTCCAGCAGCGAAACCACTACCGCCGTGAGCTGCGCCTTCCCGTCTATGTCGGCAACGCACTAAGCAGCGATGAACCGGAACTCTCCCGGTTTATCGACATCGGCGGCGGCGGTGCCAGCCTCGAAAACCCCGGAAAGCGGTTCAACACCGGCGACACCGTCGAACTCACCTTCCACCCCGAGGGTGACACCACCCTCAACCTGATAGCCACCGTCGTCCGCACATCCCACGGCGGCTCAACCATCCACGTAAAGTACGGAAACATCCGCGAATCCTCCCGGGATCGAGTCTACCGCCTGCTGTTTGCCTCTCAGGATTCCTGAACAGAGAGAGTGCCGCGTTCGGTAACAACAACTGCCCCGGCGTCGTCAGTGTCTTAGAGTTTCACAACCTGCTTTGTTTCCAGCGAATCTTGAATCGCCAGCATAACTTTCATGACATAGAGCGAATGCCGTGGCAAGGCCAGGTCTACCGGCTTACCCTGCTGTATCCGCTCAATAAAATAACGCAGCTCAAGGAGGTAAGCGTCGGTTTCATCTATCTTCTGGACGGCAGGTTCAGCCCCGTTTTTGAACAAAACGGCCGAACGTTTGGCCCCCATTAATCACTAACCTTGATATCGATAACATTTTATAGTATTATCATTACAAGCAACAAAGCTTCACATCTCACCAAGGAATTTCAGATACCAAAGCTGATCGCGGACTATTGCTTAGGCCAAGAGAAAACAAAGAGGTACACAATGAAGAACAAATTCAAGAGATTCGGCACCCTGCTGCTCACGGCAGCAGCCATTTCGCTCATCACCATTTCACTGACAAGCTGTGGAGATCAGAAAACAACCGTCGAAAAAACAACCGTCGAGTATGACGTCGTTATTGTGGGTGGCGGCGCGGCAGGCCTCGCCGCGGCTATCGAAGCGGCCGAAGCGGGCGTTTCGGTAGCACTGATGGAAAAGATGCCCATGCTCGGGGGAAGCACCCTTCTCTCCGGCGGAATCGTATATGGTACGGGCTTCACTATGCAGAAAGAAGCAAGCGTGGACGATAGCGTTGATGCCCTGGTACAGTACTGGAGTGACCGGGCAGACGGCCTCAACGACAAGGATTTCCTCCGTTTCGTTGCCGAGCGCTCAGGGGCAACAATCGACTGGCTCATAGACCTTGGTGCAGAGATGAACGGCCCAGCCCCCGCCGGCACAAGCCCGGTACCTCGCTCGGTAACATCAACCACCCGGGGTTCCGGACTGATACAACCCCTCAGGGCACGAGCGAACGAACTGGGCGTTGATATAATGCTGGAAACCTCAGCAACCAACCTTGTCACAACAGACGGAGCAGTCGTCGGCGTCATCGCAAAAGACACAGAAAATAACGAGACACAGTACAGTGCAGGGGCCGTGGTACTTGCAACCGGTGGTTTCGACCGCAATCCCCAGTTGGTTTCCGAATACGCCTCGGTAGCAGAAGGCCACATGACCTTCGTTGGCTCTGGTAATACCGGCGACGCCATCACAATGACCCGAGATCTTAACGTGGACATCGTCGGACACGGGGGCGTCATTGGATTTCGGGCCGTTGAAGGCGAATCGTCCTATACTACCGACGTCTGCTCGCTCATGTGGATGCCCTACCTTTACGTCAACAAGGATGGTCATCGATTTGTAAACGAGACAATTGACTATCCGATTTTCCACCAAGAACTCATTGAACAGGAAGATCAGGTCTCCTACCTTATCTTTGACGGGAACACCTACGTGGATACCCTCGACAAGGCAGTTGAAAAGGGCGTGGCCTTTACGGGCGACACCCTCAACGAAGTCGCGAATGCCGCAGGCATAAACCCGAAAGGACTTGCCAATACTGTAAAGTCCTATAACGCGATGATTGCCGCAGGTGAAGACACTGATTTTGGAAAACCCCTTGCAGGTCTACCGCCGATCAACACACCTACCTACTACGCCCTGAAAGTAGTCCCGGCAACCCTCGGCACAATGAGTGGACTGAAGGTCGATTTGGACACCCGTGTTATCACCAAAAGCGGAACAGCCGTCCCCGGGCTCTTTGCCGCCGGTGAAGTAGCCAACGGCAGCTTCTTCAACCAGGTCTATCCCGCGAGTGGTACCTCCATACAGATGTCCTTCACCTTTGGCCGCGTGGCCGGCACCAACGCCGCCGCGTATGCGTCGGCCAGGTGACCCGCAAACACTACGACCTTCCCGCCCCGGGTAAAAAAAACCAAATCCACATATTTAGTCGACGCTATAAAGCGTCTCTTTTTCTTCTTGACGACTTCTGTTCAACAGCCTTGTGCAACTTATCCAAAAATTCATTCAACGGAACCTTATGAATTCGCGCCGCCATTTTCACGGAAAGAAATTGGGTGATAAATCGACGAGCCGAGTATTTTCCAACAGGTTTCACGCCGAACATCACCATCACCCCTGCAATATCCCCATATTCTTCAAGGATATCGAATACCCGAGTCTTTTCAGTAATTTCCATCAACTCATTTCTCCGACAATTTGATTGTACCGACAATTTCTCAAGTCACAGAAGCGTCATAAATATCTTTAACAGATTTCTTTAACATCCCGTCAAATTCCGCTTTACTCTGCTTGACATTGAGCCCTTCCGACAAAGCCCTGGAGAAACTGGCAATGAGTCCATGGTTTTCCCTCAGTAACTCTACGGCCTTTTCCCTGGAATACCCCCCTGACAACGCCACAACCCGCATTACTCGAGGGTGCTCTATGAGTTCTTTAAAGAAATCACTTTCTTCAGGAAGAGACAGCTTCAACATGACCGTTTCATCGTCTTTGAGTTGGTCTAACTGCCGAAGAATTTCTTGTTTCATCAGTTTTTCCGATGCCGCCTTGTCTGGACTCTTGATATCTATTTCCGGTTCAAGAATGGGTACAAGACCGGCCGCAACAATTCTCTTCCCATATTCAAACTGCTGGTCAACTATTTTCTTTATCCCCTCCGGATTTGCCTTCTTTATCACCGAACGCATCTTCGTTCCAAACATGCGGCGATCATTGGCCCTTGAAAGAGTCTTATCCAAGTCCGTTATAGGTTTCATCAACTGGACCCCTTCAGACTCCCCGGCCAGCCCTTTATCAACCTTAAGGATAGGAACAATCCCCTTCTTCTCCCAGAGATAGTCTCCCGAAAACACCCCTTCAATTTTTCGATCCATGGTCTTTTCAAATAGAATAGCCGCCAGGATGTATTCCGACGAGAACCCTTCACTGGTGATGATCCTGGTCCGCATCTCATGAACCCGGTCAAACATCTCGTCCTCTCCCGAGTATTCATCTTCTCCCACCCCATAAGCGGCCAACGCCTTAGGCGTGCTTCCACCGCTCTGGTCCAAAGCCGCCACAAAGCCCTTTCCATTTTTCATTCTGTCTGCCTGTTTTTGATTCATTAAAATCACCTCACTTCAATGATAAGAAAACCCGATTCAGAGAGCAAGCACGAAATGACCCTCAAGAAAGTCCGCCTCAAAACGAGAAATGGACACCCAGAGCGATACCACCCTCTCCCCGGGCCGGCACAAGAACAAGCACCGGCTCCCCGGTGTTCCGGTTCTCATGCAGCTTCGGCACCAGCCACCCCCACAAAGACCCAATCGCCGCCCCCGCCAGGACATCAGTCACAAAGTGGTTACCCGAACTGATCCGCAAGACCCCCACAGACGTCGCAAGGGCGTAACTGCCGATAACAGCAGGAACCCTCCAGACCGCGTCCGGATACTCCCGTGACAGCGTAGCCGAGAAAAACGACGACCCGAGAAAGGCAAACGTCGTGTGCCCCGAAGGAAAACTGTTGTAGTAATCGTCTTCCTCACCGGAAGGCACCGCTCCCTTCAAAGAGTACGGACGGTTTCGTGGAACAGTCGATTTTAGAATCTCCTTCGTCCCGTGGGCCAGCAAAAACGCCTCAGAGTACATCACCCCATAGGTCAACCACTTTGACCCGTTTCCGTAGTCCATCGCCGGTACAACCGCCGGCAACACCAGTAACCCCCCGACCAGAACCGTACTGATATCATCCTGTAGCCGGTCAAATCCAAACACAAACAACCGGTCCAGACCATTCACATCGTCAACAGACTCGGCCCGCCC
>JBAYPC010000038.1:0-11695 GCA_041677905.1 Alkalispirochaeta sp.
ACGTTGTTGTTCTGGAAAAGCTTCCGTTTACCGGCGGATCCACTGCGTTGTCCGGTGGTGGTATTTCTGCGACGGGAACACGATTTCAGGAAGCTGAGGGGATCGAGGATACTAAGCAGTCGTGGATGGACCTCTGGGTAGAGCGGCAGGCCGTCGGTAATCCGGATGGGATGTATCCGGACTACGACAGAGTAAATGAGTTTATGGATGAGGCCATTGTCACTACAGATTGGCTGGTCGATTACATCGGACATGAATACGGATTTATCATCGGATTTGGTGTGGATCCGGTACGGCGTCTTCATTTTTCGAAGACCGATGGTACTGTCGGCGGTGGAGCTGCTTTGACTGCCAATATTGACCGTTTTCTGCGAGATGAAGGTGTTCAGATATTGACTGAAACTCCGGCGAGGGAACTGATCACCGATGACGACGGCAATGTCGTGGGAGTAGTGGCGGAAAACAGTGATGGCGAAATGGTGATTCACGCTAAAAAGGTGATTCTGGCAACCGGTGGATACGCTCAGAGTGAGGATCTGCTGGAGCGGTTTATTCCTGAGGTGGCCGGTTCTACCGAGTTGAGTGCGGCCGCCGTCGGTACAACCGGTGACGGGATTGTCATGGCCGAAGCAGTTGGAGCAGCGCTCTACGAGGAGCCTTGGGTTATCGGGCTGGGTATTGCAAGTAAAATTGATAATACCGACTCGATAATGATGGACTGGTCTAAGGTGTACGTAAATTCCAAAGGTGAACGGTTTACCAATGAACAGGTGCACTACGCCGTTGCAACGAATGAGATTATCGATGCGGATGAGCCGTGGCTGATCTTCGATTCAAGTGAGGCCAATTCAGAGCTGGTAGCGGCTGTTGAAGCAGCTCTGCCGACTGAAGAAGCTGTGAAAGGGGGCTCATTTGAAGAACTGGCGAGGATGATGGGTGTACCGGTCGGTGCGTTTGTCGGAACGATGGCAACTTTTAACGCCGGGGTGAAATCCGGTGATGATGGGATGGGTAAGGATCCGGAGTTTCTGGTTGCCGTCGACACCGCACCGTATTACGCCCTGAAAATCTATCCCAAGACTATGGGAACTTTTGCCGGTGTGAAGACCGACGAGTTATTCCGGGTGGTACGGGACGACGGCTCCGTCATAAACAACCTCTACGCCGGTGGTGAGATGGCGAATAAGGTGTTGTACAACCGGGTGTACATGTCGGGCAGTGCGGTTCAGTTTGCCCTGACGAGTGGGCGGCTGGCGGGTAAACACGCGGCGCTGAATCTGGAGTAGGATCAAGTGGGTTGGCCCCCCGCGAGGGGGGTGGGGCCGGTGTGTGGGGTTGGGCGGTGGCGGACCGGGTCCGCCACAGGCAGAACACTTCGTGTTCAATATAAAGATTGAAAATATGAATGGGATGGGTGCGTGACAGGGGGGGTGGATTTGTGGAAAATCAGGGGTAATGGCGTACGTCAACACTCTGTTTAACCGAAATTTTCTGGAATATGCGAGTTATGTCATCAAGGACCGGGCGATTCCTCATCTGGAGGACGGGCTGAAGCCGGTGCAGCGGCGGATTCTGCACACGCTGATTGAGATTGATGACGGGAAGTACCACAAGGTGGCCAATGTGGTGGGGCATACGATGAAGTACCACCCTCACGGGGATGCGTCGATTTACGAGGCGCTGGTGGTGCTGGCCAACAAGGGTCTGTTTATAGACACGCAGGGGAACTTCGGAAATATCTTTACCGGGGACTCGGCGTCGGCGGCCAGGTACATTGAATGTCGGGTGAATCCGATTGCCCGGGAGGTTCTCTGGAAGCCGGAACTGACGGAATATGTGGACAGTTATGACGGTCGGAACCGGGAGCCGGTGGTGTTTCCGGCAAAGATTCCGCTGGTGCTGATTCTGGGGGCCGAGGGGATTGCGGTGGGGATGTCCACGCGGATTCTGCCGCATAACTTCCGGGAGGTGATTGAGGCGCTGCAGGGGCATCTGCGGGGTGAAGAGGTGGAGCTTTTTCCCGATTTTCCCACGGCGGGGCTGATGGATGTCTCTGAGTACGCCGACGGGCAGGGGAAGGTGCTGGTCCGGGCGAAGCTGGACACGTCTGATGAGAAGCGGATTGTGATCCGGGAGGTGCCCTACGGTACGACGACGGAGAGTCTGATCAACTCTATTGAATCGGCGGCTAAGCGGGGGAAGATCAAGGTTGCCCAGATTTTTGACTACACGTCGGAGCAGGTGGAGATTGAGATCAAGCTGCCCCGAGGGGTCTACACGCAGGATGTGGTGGACGGGCTGTTTGCCTTTACCGACTGTGAGCAGTCGATCTCGGTGAATCTGCTGGTTATTGACCGGGAGAAGCCGCGGTTGATGACGGTGAAGGAGGTGATTGGGCACCACGCGAAGCGGTTGGTGAAGCTTCTGAAGCAGGAGCTGGAGTTTGAGCGGGAGGCGCTGATGGAGCGGCTTCACATGCGGACTCTGGAGCGGATCTTTGTGGAGGAGCGGATATACAAGGCTATTGAGGAACAGCGGTCCCGGGAGGGTGTGGTGTCGGCGGTGCGGGAGGGGTTTGTGCCGTTTGCCGCGGAGCTGATCAGGGATGTGACGGATGAGGACATCGAGGGGCTGCTGAAGATTCCGATTCGCCGTATCTCTCTGTACGATATTGAGAAGAACCGGGAAGAGGTTGAGCAGATTCGCGCTCGTCTTGGTGAGATAAAACGGCATTTGCGGAACTTGACCGCCTACGCTTTGGCCTTTCTGGACGGGGTGCTTGAGAAGCACGGGTACCGTTTTCCGAGGTTGACGGAGATTACCGGGTTTCAGCGGACGGATGTCCGGGAAGCGGCGGTGCGGGACCGGACGCTTTTGTACGATCCCGAGTCGGGGTATCTGGGGACGGACCTTGGTGATCTGGTGCGGAATGGTAATGGAGCTGGCGGCGGCGGGGCGGCTGGTGGTGCCGGCGGGGCCGGTGGGTCTGGTGGGTCCGGCGGCGATGGTGTGCGGGAGCTGGAGCAGGTGTCCCAGTACGACCGGGTTCTGGTGATCGGGGCGGACGGGGTGTACCGGGTGATGGACGTGCCGGAAAAGCTCTTTGTCGGTAAGGGTATGCTCTACGCGGGGCTTGCCGACAAGGATGCCTTGGCGGAGCGGGTCTTTTCGGTGGTCTACCGGAATGCCGGGGGCGATACGTACCTGAAGCGCTGTACGATTGAACAGTACATTCTGGAAAAGGAGTACGATCTGGTTCCCGAAGGGGCAAAGCCGCTGCTTCTTACCACTCGGGACAACGTCGTGGTCCGGCTGCGGTACAAGAAGAAGCCCCGGATCCAGATACTGGAAGAGGATTTTGTGGTGGACGACTACCTGGTGAAAAGTGCCCGGGCCGGGGGGGTGCGTCTTTCAACGAAGGAACTGAGTTCGGTGAGGCTTTTGGCGAACCGGGCCAATACGGGGCGGAAGGTGAAGTAGGGCCTGGGATGCGGGGCTGCGGCCGGGGCTGGCGGGAGGCCGGGCCGCGGGGCCGCCAGGACGGCGGCTTACCCTTTGACTCCGCCGGCGGCGAGGCCTCCGGTGAGAAAGCGTTCGAACCAGAAAAACAGCACCATAACGGGTACGGTGATGACCACCGCTCCGGCCATGAGGAACTGCCGGGGAACTTCCTGGGAGTTCAGGGCGACCACGCCCCGGCTCAGGGTGAATATCTCCGGCGAATCCAGAAACATGAAGGCGAAGAGAAACTCGTTCCAGGCGATCATGAATACGTAGAGGCCGACGCTTGCCAGGGCGGGTATGCTTAACGGCAGGGTGATCCGCCAGATCACTTCAAAGCGGGTACATCCGTCGATCAGGCCCGCCTCTTCAATATCTCTGGGGAGGGTTAGAAAGTAACTGCGAAGCATGTACAGGGCGACGGGAATGGTCATGGCCGGATAGACGATGAGCAGGCCCGGCAGGGTGTTTCTGAGTCCAAGCTGGGAAAAAACACTGTACAGCGGAATAACCAGTACGATGGCCGGAAACATGTAGATCAGAAGAATTGACCGGGACAGAAGCTCCCGGCCGCGAAAGCGTAACCGTGTTACCGCGTAGGCCCCGAGAATTGCGGGGATAAGGGTGGCTATGACGGTGAACAGGGCGACAAAGGTGCTGTTCAAGATATAGCGACCGAAGTTGAACCGGGTCATCACCTCCACATAGCCGACCAGGACGTGTCCGATCCCCTGGGAGAAGTCGATTGCCAGATTGGCGGGATTCTGGAGCAACGCCGCCCGGGTCTTGAGGCTTGAGGCAACCATGAAGTAGAAGGGGAATATGGCTATGACCGTGAAGAACAACACTCCGGCGGCGCGCAGTGAACTGACTGAGGTGTACAGGAGGTCGCTCTTGATCTGATCGGTCACCGGTACGCGGCGGAAGATGGAGTGGATGGTAAAGGCGATGACGGTCCAGACGATGGCTGTACCGATGATACCCCAACCGGATACGGAAGAAAGGCCGAACGGACGGAGTGTTGTGGCGGTGAGCCACCCGGCCGTCACCAGAAGGGCCGAGCCGAGGACGCGGAGAGTGCGTTGTGGTGTGGTACTGCGAAGATAGGGTGACCGAATCCATATGCCCAGAAGCGCCCCGACCGCTGCAACGGCGCTGAGAGATGGTGCGGCGGTGTGGTTGGAGAAGAGCACCAGGAGAACGTGCCAACTGCCGACGACGATCACTGCGGTAACAGCACCGATCACCGCACCGACGACGGCCGGTCCAACTGAAAACCGGGTGCGAACGCGTGTACCGGCTTGTGTACGTGTTTGTGTACGTGCTTGTGAGTTCATCACGCTTCCTCCTCGGGGGTGTACCGAAAGTAGATAATGAGAAACACCGCCAGAAACAGAAACAGCATAACCGCTGTGGCCGCACCGGCACCGATATCGGCCCGCCCGAAGGCGTAGTCGTATACCTGTATCGGTAGTGTCTGTGTTCCGGCGGCACCTCCTGTGAGGAGGAACACGTCGTCGAACTTGTTGAATGTCCACATGAAACGGAGGAGGAACAAGGTGCCCAGTACCCCCGACAGCTGCGGAACGGTGATGCGAAAGAACTTCTGGTACGGTGTTGCCCCGTCTACCTCTGCCGATTCATACAGGGCGTCGGGAATCGCCTGCAGTCGGGCGAGGATAAAGAGAAACGAAAAGGGGAAATAACGCCAGGCATCGAAGGCGATAACCGTTGAGAGGGCAAGGGGTATGCGGAATGAGAAGCCGAAGAGAGAAACTGCCGCAGTGCGTTCGCTTAAGAAACTGATACCCTCCGAGACTACTCCAAAACGAACGAGCAGGGCGTTAAAAGTTCCGCTGAATGGATCGAGAAGGAAACTCCAGGTAAAGGCGACGGCTATAACCGGCGCGACGTAGGGGAAAAGCAGAAGACCGCGCATGAGAGATTTACCGTGAAAGCGCGTGTTGAGCAGCTGGGCGGCCAGGAGTCCAAGGAGAATTGCTCCGATCGCTCCGCCGGTGGTGTAGATAAAAGAAGTGGCCAAAGCGGGCCAGAAACTGGTCGAGCTCAAGACCTGTCTGTAGTTTTTACCGGTGAAGGTGAAGTTGAAAAGACGGTTGGCGCTCCGGCCGTCGGCGGCGGGAAAGGTCATGTCCGCCGACTGGAGCCACGGGCCGTCAACAAATGACGCGTCCGCAGTGAACACCAGCTGAACGCGTTGGGAAAACGCCGGTTCCCATCGGTCGTACCGGGCAACCAGTTTTCGGTCTTCCAGGCGAAAGGGCTCCGGCAGTTCTGCAGCTTTAAGGCCCGGGGGCACCGTGCCGGTGACGCGTACGTTTTCGATCGGGTCCTGTCGGCTGGTATTGCGCAGCTGGTATTCAAGGATCAGGGCGTCACCGGCACGGCGCGGACGCTGTACGATCTGTTCCCGGGCGACTGGGGCGGGGGCCCGCAAGTCCCCCAGCTGGACCTCTTTAAAGCTGATCCAGAAGTTCAACAGGACCGGAAACAGGATAATCGCAAATACGATAAGAAATGCCGGGATAAGCATCAGAATTGCAAGGCGTGCTTCCCGTTCGGCAAGACCTTTGTACTGTTTCCGGCCCATATTGTCCTCCCTTGTTATGAGTCGTGGGTTACCGGACCAGTCCTTCCGTTTCAGACTGCATCCGCTGTAACGCCGTATCTACCGTGATATCGCCGTCCAGGTACTCCCGAACGATGTCGGCGATTATGCGGGTGTCGTAGAGGCGGGCCGTCAGACCGCCGTAACCGCGGTCGAAGCCCCAGCGGCTGCCCGTTTCAAGGCCTTCCATCAGGCCGTCGATGACCTCTTTGGGGTAGATCGATCCGAGGGCCGCCTTTCGGTCCACGCCGACGGGGAGTCCTGCCCAGCCGTCGACAAAGAGTGTCGGATTTGCGCTGGTTCCGCGACGGACGGGGAATTTCCCTTCCGGTGCAATAGAGAGGGTGTCCAGATAACCGGCACTCATGGAAAACTCTACAAACTGTCGTGCCGCAGCGACATCGGCATCAACGGTGATGCCCAGATAGCGGACATCGGTCCAGCCGCTGCCTTTTGGATTGCTTGGTCCGGCTACCCGTGTGACAAATGCGCTGTTTCGTGCCAGTTCGTCACCGGTGGGGTCGTCAAGGGCGGTCACCGGTACGCTGTCGCGGAGGCCGGCAAGTTCATCGAGGATAAAGGGTGACCAGACGATCATGGCCGCTTTGCCGGCCATAAACAGTTCACGACTGTGCTGCCAGTACAGGTTTCCTGGAGGGCTGGCTTTTGCCAGTTCTTTGTAGAACTCCAGGGTTTCCCGCATGGCCGGCGTGTTGAGTGTTACTTTACCGGCATCGTTGACGATGTCTACCCCGTTGGCCAGGGCTATGTGCTCAAATACCTGCATCATGTACACCTGGCTGGGGTCGGTTCCGGCCACAAATCCGTACATCTCCGGCGGGTTGTGGAGTGCCTTAATGGCGGCACGAATCGACTTGTAATCGCTGGGGGGTGCCAGGCCGGCGGCTTCAAACAGATCGGCTCGATAGACCAGAAGTTGAGTCCAGCCGTCGACCGGTACGGCGGCGTACCCTTCATCCACTTTTACCAGATTGAGGACGCCGGCACCGTAGGTTTTGGGATCCAGATTGCGTACGACGTCTGTTGCAGCCGACGCGTCCAGAATGCCCGCTTCCGCCCAGTTAAGGGTGAAATTGAGGGGGTGGTAGATTATGTCCGGGAGTTCTCCCGCGCTGAACGCCGCGGTCACTCGCTCACCCATCTGGTTTTCGGTTACCGGGACTACGGTGACGGAGATACCTGTCTGGGCCTCAAAGTCAGCATTAATCCGCTCCTGTACGGCCAGGCGCTCAGGCTGTTCTTCGGTGGTCCAGAGGGTGATTGACCGCGCCCCCATCACGGTTGGAGCCGTTGGTTGCGGCTCGGCTTGCCCACTGGCAAAGGCGGTGCCGCCGGCGATTAGCACAACCAGAAGCACGACAAGACCTGTCATTTTGTGATTCATACTGAATCCTCCTTTTGTTTGTCACCGTCGAAATCAACGGTGTTATGAACAGAATTAATGTTATGAACAGAATTGAAGGGCCGGGTTGTCTCCCGGACTACGAGTCGGGGCGATATCTGAATCTCTTCAGGCCGGTTCTCCCTTATTTCTCCGGAAATGCGTTTGATGAGGTAGTCGATTGCCATTTTGGCCTTGGTTGAGAAGAACTGCCTCATCGTTGTGAGGCCCAGGGGCTCGGCTACCCTCAAATCGTCAAATCCCATCACCCCGATATCGTCGGGAATGCGCAGGCCGTGGTGCCGGAGGTACCGCATTCCACCAAGAGCGAGAACGTCGGAGGCAAAAAAGATCGCATCCGGTTTTCCCGCTGAGAGAACGGTCTTGGTGGCCTCATACCCGCCGGCGGGAGTGAGATCGCCACGGGCGATCAGTGATTCATCTATGGGAGCCCCGCTTCGAGACATTCTGGACCGCCAGCCGGCGAGGCGGTCGATGATGTGATCATCAGCGGGGTTCCACCCGACAAACCCTATTTTTCGATACCCGCAATCCAGGAGGTGTCCGGCCGCATCTGACCCCCCCAGGAAGTTGTTGTTGCTGAGTGAACGAACGCGGTTGCTCCGGGTTTGCAGGAGAACCATCGGTACGCCCGCACCGTCCATGAATGCAATTGCTTCGTCCGACACGTCGGATGAAAAGATAATTGCCCCGTCTATTTTCCGAAGAATGGGGCTGTTTTTCGTGATGAAGGCGCCCAGATCCCGTTGCCCCCGCATGCTTACCAATAAGATGTCATAGGGACTTGATTCCGTTGCCGCTTCCGTCGCCCGTATCAGTTCATTCACCGAATCAAGGGTGAAATTGGGGGCAAAAAAGCCGATGATCTGTGTCCCGTCCACCGTGTGGGGATGAAGGGTGTGGGGTGTGTAGTTCAGCTTTTTCATTGCGGAGTACACAGCGGCCCGCGTCTGCTGCTGTACCTGGGGAGGGTTGTTAAGAACGCGGCTCACCGTCGCAACGCTGACACCGGCGCTCTGGGCAATCTGTTCCATAGTTACTCGTGATGCCATTACACCCATGGTACAGCCACTCCTCCAAGCCGTCAAGAAAAATTTACATAAAACTACATTAAGAAATGTAATAAAATGTAAAATCTTGCAAAACCACGAAAACGGCAGTACAATGGGTTCTTATGAGCGCACAACTGCATGTGGTACCCCATACCCATTGGGATAGAGAGTGGTTTGTACCGAGCGGATTTGCCAGGGAATGGCTTGTCCCGTTTTTTGCTTCGCTGTTACAGCGATTTAACGATGTTCCGGGGTACCGGTTTGTTCTGGACGGTCAGACAGTTCTTGTGGAAGACTTCATCGCCCAGATTGAACCGACCGAGGTTCCCGGGTTTCTGTCGGTCCTGAAACGCGTGGTGGAATCGGGGGGGCTGTCGGTGGGTCCCTATTACCAACAACCGGACTGGCAGCTGGCAAGTGGTGAGGCGTTGATTCGCAACCTTCTGATCGGTACCGACGACGCTGCCGCCCTCGGCGGTTCTGCGCCGGTGGGATGGCTGATGGACAACTTTGGCCAGATAGCCCAGTGCGTCCAGATACACAGCGGATTTGGTATTAACGGAATTCTCGGGTGGCGTGGTTTTGATCTGCTGCCGGATCGGCTGCGAAGCGAACTGATCTGGGAGAGTCCCGACGGGACGCGTCTTCCTCTTGTCTATCTCATTGACAGCTACCGCAACGGCATGCGGATTTTCTCCAACCCCGTATTTCTTGAACGGCGTCGGGAGGATATCAAAGAGCGTATTGAACCGTTTTCTACCGACGGTAATCTGCTGGTGATGAACGGGTACGACCAGGAGATGGAACCGGAAGCACCCGTTTCTGTTTCTCCATCCGGCGATTTGCCGATGAGGCTTAGTTCGGCCGTCGAGTTCCTGAAAGCGAAAGCCCGGGCTTTTGCCCAAAATCCACTGGTGGTCAGGGGCAGTCAGTACAGCGGTCGGTTTATTTCGGTTTTCCCCGGTATTTTATCGGCCCGTAACTATCTGAAAGTTGCCAATGATCGCGCCCAGGCGATGCAGGAACGGTACATCGATCCCCTTGTGGCAGTTGCGGCGATATGCGGCAGCAACGGCGACACGTCTGTCGTCGAGGCGTTTAGAAACGAGGTAGAACTGCTGTGGCGGCTGATTCTTCTGAACCACCCCCACGACACGATCTGTGGTGTCGGGTCCGATCCCGTTCATGAAGAGGCGGAACTTCGTCTGGCCGACATTCACGAACGGCAGGAACGTCTTTTGGAGCGGATCACGGAGTTTCTCGGGTTTGTCGTGAGTGATAGGCCGACGACGAATGTCGAGACCGGCAGGGCCGGTGTGAACGGCAGCGACGACGTACCGGTCGTTTTTAACCCGTCTCTCTACGCCCGCAGCGTCCTGGTGGATGGGTATCTGACCGAACCGGTTCCTCCCCTGACGGCGGAAGCAGCTGTTGTAAGGAAAGAAAACAGGGAGAGAAGCGGGGCTGAGGGCCCGTTGTCGTACCATATAGAATCCGGCCCGGACGGTGCAAAGCGGGTTGTTCTGGAAAGCGGGACGGTCCGTTGTGTCATCGATTCGGATGGAACGCTCTCGATAGGACCGGGAGCAGTCAAAAACGGCGGAAGACAGGCGGAGCCATACACGGTCCGTTGGCGTTTCAGTACCGATGTGGGCGATACCTATTCCTTTGACCTTGCAGAGGGAACGGCGCCCCGACTGGTACGAATAGAGTCGTCTTCCCTGGTTCTGGAGCCCGACCCGGAGGGGACGAACGAGATGGACGTCGCGACGGTCAGTCTGACGGGAGTTCTCAAATTGCCGGAAAGCGCAGAGGCGGCAGTCCGAAGCGGGACCGCAACAGAGACCACAACCGCAACGGTAGAAAACCCGGTGACCCTTACCGTACAGCTGCGTCGGGAAGAGTCGTTTATCCGGATCAGTGCGGAAGTCGACAGCGTTTCCCGGGACTACCGGCTGCAGATGGTGTTCTCCTTTGGCCAACCCTATGAAATGCGTGTTCTCAACCAGTTTTACTGGGATGATCCGCTTTCCTATAGAAGGTCCTTCACTGCAGACCGCCTTGGGGACGCTCCTCCTGAAGTTTCCCGACTTATGCTGGGTGCCCGGGAACCTCATCCACCGGAGTTTGTGCCCAGTGATCGGGCCTTTGCCTTTGGTGGGGCCGATTCTGCTCTTCTGGTGTGCCATCGCGGTCTTCACGAAGTGGAACCCCTTACGGACGGTGTGGCCGCGACGGTGGTTCGCGCGGTCGGCCGCCTTGCGGGAGACGATCTTGCCTCTCGGACGGGCGATGCCGGCCCCGATATCTTCACTCCCGGAGCTCAGTGTCATAGACCGATTGAGGTGGAATGTACTCTGGGAATTCTTGATTCGATTTCTGAGACCGGTACGGCCCGAACCGTGCGAATGGTGGAGGAATCACTGTATCCCCTGATTGTGATCGGAAAAACGCGTCCCAGTTTGAAATCCCGTTCGCGATCTTTCGGTATTCCCGAAGACGGGTTGTACCACGCCCCGGAAGAGCTGCCGGTTTTCCTTTCGACGGCCAAAGTCCGTGAAGATGGGCACGGGGCGTTGATCCGTATCTGGAACGCGACCGGAGATCGGTGCCCGTTGAGGTGGTCTGGGCCGGTGGTACAGATGCGTCTGGACGAACGGGAACATCCCGATCAGGACGGGACAGCACAAGAAGTGATACTTCCCGGATTTGGGATCGCGACGGTGTCACCTGAGACCCTTACACCGGTCGGTGGGTTTCCTGGTCTGTACAATCGGAGGAACCGACCGGCCGCGGAACGATTTGCGACACCGTTGCCGTATAAGAGGTTTTCAATCCCGTCGTTCAGGCTTTCCACCCGGGCATGGTCTTCCCTGCGGACGGTCTCCCTGCCGCATCGCCGGGATGTCGGGGCTCCGGTCCAACTTCTGGAACCATCATCCCATGATCAGGGGTATCTGGAGCAAGGGTTAAGGAAAGAACTGGTGCGGCGGGACCGTCTGAAATCACAGGCCGATGCGGCGGAACGCACCCTGGCAGCAATCGCCGCCGACGATCCGACAATGGAACGTACGGCGACGATTCAGGCAA
>JBAYPC010000039.1:0-11678 GCA_041677905.1 Alkalispirochaeta sp.
CCAGGACAACCACTTTGTCGCCTTCAGAAACTGCGGCACCCTCGGCAACCAGTACCTGGTCCACAACGCCGGTCATAGGTGACAGGACTGCGCCGGCACCGCCGCTTGTTGGGGCTGTTGGGGCCGTTGGCGCCGTCGGGGCGACGGGGGATCGGGGTGCAGCTGCCGGGGCCGACACCGATACGGACCCTGTCGGCCGGCGCGAAGCAGCTTGAATTCCCACAACCGATTCGGCCAGGACCTTGACGGTGTACGTCTTTCCGTCCCGTTCAACCACTATCTGTTCACCATCACGTTCAGCGGTAAGGGTGATCTCCTCACCGTCAACACTCAATGTCAGTTCACGTTTCATTGTCGCCCTCGTTCTATCCAGACCCTCGAATAGGGTGTGTATGCCGTTTCTTCGGCCGCTATATAGGCAAGAACCCCGGCAATGACCCAACGCGGTACGCCGGACGCATCGACCACGTCGGCCCCACTCTGTATCTCACTGCCCTGAGTTTCCGCAACTCCGTTCCCGGTTTTCCCCTTCTTTACCGTCGGTGCACCTTCAGCGGGTGTGTCAAACAGCCGGCGGATAACCACCATCAGACCGCTCAGGAGAACCAGAAAAAATGTGACGGTCCCCATTCCGAAGAGTGCCGTCAGCAGGGAATAGGAAAATGACTCTACGCTCATAGCGGAATGTTCCCGTGCTTGCGGGGTTCCCGCACTTCTTTCTTGCCGGCCAGCATCTCTAGAGACCGGATCAGTTCAGAGCGGCTGTACACCGGATCTATGACATCATCAACAAATCCGTATCCCGCCGCGACAAACGGATCCATAACGCCTTCCTTGAACTCGGCGATCTTCGCCGCCCGGGCGGCCTCCGGGTCATCGGCCTGTGCTATGTCCCGGCGGAAGATGATATTCGCCGCTCCCTCTGCTCCCATAACCGCGATTTGCGCTATCGGCCACGCCAGGACACGGTCATACCCCAGGGACTTTGCCGCCATGGCGATGTAGGCACCGCCATATGCTTTTCGCAGTACCAGAGAAATCTTCGGCACCGTCGCCTCGGCTATAGAGTAGAGTATTTTTGCGCCGTGACGGATTATGCCGCCGTGTTCCTGGGTAACACCGGGGAGGAAACCAGGTACGTCCACCAGGGTGATGATCGGGATGTTAAAGGCGTCACAGAACCGGATAAACCGAGCCCCTTTGTCACTGGAGTTGATGTCCAGTGCGGCAGCGGAGACCGACGGCTGGTTGGCAAATATGCCGACCACCCGACCGGCAAGACG
This sequence comes from Alkalispirochaeta sp., assembly GCA_041677905.1. Classification (GTDB taxonomy): domain Bacteria; phylum Spirochaetota; class Spirochaetia; order DSM-27196; family Alkalispirochaetaceae; genus Alkalispirochaeta. Next base: position 1,284 of record JBAYPC010000039.1, read on the forward strand.
GGCAAAACCCACCACTACGTTCTGGGCGTAGTCGCGATGGACTTCCATGAAGCTGTCCCGGTCAAAAACCACCGCAATAAAGTCGCGGACATCAAATCCCCGACGCTCTTCGTCGGGCACAATCTCCAGAACTTCCGGCACTATCCGGTCGGGCTCATCCCAACCCGGGTCCTCGGGTCCGATCCGGGGGGGCTCTTCGGTATTATTGGCCGGCAGATAGGAGAGAAGCTGCCTGATCCCGGACATGCAGTCCTCTTCGTTGGCGTAACGAAAGTGGGCCACCCCGCTGCGGGAGGCGTGAGCCGCCGCACCACCCAGCTCCTCGTGGGATATTTCCTCACCGGTTACCGCCCGGATAACGTCGGGACCGGTGATGTACATGTTGCTGACGTTGTCGACCATGAAGATGAAATCGGTGATTCCCGGTGAATAGACGGCACCCCCGGCGCACGGCCCGAGAATGACCGACAGCTGTGGTACAAAACCGGAGGCGTCGGTATTGGCGCGAAAGATCTTGGCGTATCCATCAAGGGAAAGGACTCCTTCCTGAATACGGGCACCGCCGGAATCGTTGATCTGGATGAAGGGCGTCCGCGTCTTTATCGACAGTTTTTGCGCCTCTGCTATCCGTTCCGCATGCTGCTCACCGAGGGATCCCCCGAGAACGGTAAAATCCTGGACCGATACAAACACCTGCCGGCCATCGATAAGTCCGCTTCCGGTAATAACCCCGTCACCGGGCAGCAGTTTATCTTCCAGTCCATAGTTTTTCGAACGTCCGCGAATGTAGGTTTGGTGTTCTACGAACGACTGGGCGTCACAGAGTCGATCAAGCCGCTCGCGGGCAGTCAGCTTCCCTTTTTCGTGCTGTTTTTTGATCCGTTCTTCACCACCACCGCGGTATGCCTGACCGCGCTGGTCTTTCATGTGCTGGATCGCCTCACGCATACTCATGAAGTACTCCTTCTCTCCTGACGAGACGATATTTGCAGGATATACCGAGCACGATACGCGTACTGACGACCGGTGTCAAGGAAATAGATTTTTGTGGCACTTTGGGAATGTCCATGGTATGATCCACGGATGAGTCCCTGCGAGGATTTGGGACGGATATCCGCGGGTACTTGCAAAACGGCCAATCGGTAGTACACTGGGGGCAAGTTTTGTTACGGGCCGTTGGCCTGGTGGACCACAAGAGACAAGGAGTTTTCTATGTCTGATGTAATCAAAAAAGAGGGGATCGACGCAAAAATTGTCATCCTCGGCTTGCAGCACACCTTTGTAATGTTTGGAGCAACAGTCCTTGTTCCGATTATTACGGGGATTGATGTCGGCGTGGCCCTGTTCGCCGCAGGTGTCGGTACACTGATTTTCCATGTACTGACCAAGTTCAAAGTACCGGTTTTCCTGGGTAGTTCATTTGCGTTTATTCCGGCAATTTTGACGGTTGCAAATAACTACGGAGGTGATCTGGCATACGCAACCGGTGGTCTCCTCGTTGCCGGTCTTGTCTACGTGGTGGTGTCCATTATTTTCACCTTCGTATCCTCGGACGTACTGCACAAGATTCTTCCACCCCACGTGACGGGTCCGATCATCATTCTGATTGGTATGGTTCTTGCGCCGACGGCGATTGACAACGCCACCGGCGGTTGGGGTGTTGCCATCATCACCTTTGCGGTTGGTGTTTTCGTACGGGTTGGGTTTGCGCGAATGGGATGGAAGTTCCTGAGCCTCCTGCCGGTACTGTTTGCCCTGATCGCAGGCTATATCGTCGCCGTTATCGCCGGCATCGTTGATTTCAGCTCCGTCATGGAGGCCAGCTGGGTCGGTGTACCTGGTTTTATGTTTCCCAAGTTCGCCGGCGGCGCGATGGCCATCGTTGTCCCGGTTGCCCTGGTGACTATGGTAGAGCACTTTGGTGACGTCATCGCCATCGGGAACGTCGTCAAGAAAGACTTCTTCAAAGACCCCGGTGTGAACCGCACTCTTCTTGGTGACGGTATTGCAACGTCAATCTCAGCTCTACTTGGTGGACCCGCAAACACCACCTACAGTGAAAACACCGGTGCGGTTGCCCTTACCGGCGTGTACAACCCGGTTGTTATGCGTATCGCTGCGGTCTTCGCCATTGTCCTTGCGGTCATTCCCAAGTTCACCGCTCTGATCGGCACGATTCCCGCTCCTGTTATCGGTGGTATCTCCATACTGCTCTTCGGTATGATCTCGGCTATTGGTATCCGCAACATGGTAGATGCCCAGGTGGACATGGACAAGCCGGCATCCCTTATTATTGTGGCTGTCATGCTGGTTCTGGGGCTTGGCGGCGCCGAACTGACCATAGGAACTGCAACCTTCAGCGGTCTCGCTCTTGCCGCGGTCGTTGGTATCCTTCTGAACATAATTATCAACTTCCAGAGCTTCAAGAGCACCTGAGCTTGAGCCTGGCCTGAGCCTGGCCTGAGCCTGGCCTGAGCCTGGGCTCGGCCGGGCGTCGGGAAGTGGGGCCTCCATCTGGGACTGAGATGGGGGCCTTTTTTGTTTTCCACGATTCCCGGCGGGGGTTGGCCCATGAGGGTTCGCGTATGACCGTCGGCGCATGATTTCTAACCCATGATACTTGGCAATTTTCACACACTTATTCCAACAACCCCAATAAAAGTCGGGAGTATGGTACCGACCAACGGGACAGCTGTTCTCCGCAGTATCCACCGTGATGTGGTCAACCTGGAGTGTGTTGATGAAAAGGGGCCGTTCTTTGTCTCTCTGACCCGAAATCCCGAGGATTTCACGGAACTGGCGATTCAGCTGTCCTGGCAGGACTGGCAGCTCATCCAGGCTGCCCTCCCAAAACGGGACACCCCGATTGTATATGGAACCCTGTTGAAAAATGCACCGCAATTCACGGCACAGTCTGGAAGTACCGTTCACAGACACTTTGAGAGGCTGCAAACGTCTGTTGAAACGGAACTTATCCCGGCTTTAACAACACGCTTCTACATACTGCCTGGGATGCTGCCGCTGGTGCTCGAAAGCCGAGAAACCCTTATCCAGGAAAAAAAAACCGACCCCTTCGTCCGACGGGCCGCCCAGATCCTGACCGAGATCGAACACGACGGAAATGGGCAGTACAATCTGGCTCCGCTTGTCGGTCTGGGGATAGGGTTTACCCCCAGTGGTGACGATTTCATCGCCGGGGCGTGCAGCGTTGAACCGTTTCTGACCAAAAGCGGGACTGGAGCGTTCACCGGTGTTGACCGCACCGGCCTGGAGCGGTCCCTGGGCCGTACAACCACCGGTGGCGCTACCCTTCTCCGACTCGTTCTAAACGGCACCCCTCCTGCCTACATCGACAACTTGCTGACGAGCCTCTTCGCTGGAGAGGCAGCGGCGGTGATTCAAATCGCAGCGCGTCACGGCCATTCCTCCGGCTATGACACCCTGGCCGGCATCATCTGGCGGATTCGAATGCACAACACCTGAATGCACAACACCCGAATGCACAACAAACCTAAAAATGGTATACTGATCTCTCGCGATAACGCCCCGAACAAAAACAGCGGATAAAAACGGCGGATAAACGCCATTTGGAGCGTGATCGCGGACGACAGTATCGTTTTCAGAAATCGATGATTTTTGAAATCACCCCGGTTGTTTGACGGCCAGTCGATTTGACAGACAGCCAATTTGACAGACAGTCAGACAGGGTATAGCAGTTTTCTATACCCTTTATTACATCAATCAAAAGGATGGTACACCATGAAACGGATTATCCTGCGAAAGGACTCCTATTACGATTCCGTGTTTCTGATGCTGATCAGTGCGGATATCAAAAAAATGGACGGTGTCTCAGAAGCTGTTGTAGCTATGGGAACCGAGATGAACCTGGACTTGCTCAACGGAATGGGAATGACAGGACCCGAGCTCAAAGAAGCCGGCGCCAATGACCTTATAATTGCCGTTGAGGCGGCAGACCAGGCAGCGGTAGAGGCGGCAGAAGCCGAGGTTGACCAGCTGCTGAACAAGAAAGCACAGAGCGGCGATGAAGACACCTATCGGCCCAGCAGCACAGCGGCCGCGCTGGAAAACGTACCGGAAGCCAACATGGTCATCATTTCACTTCCCGGCCAGTACGCCGCCCGGGAAGCCCGCAAGGCAATCCAGGCAGACAAACACGTCATGTTGTTTTCCGACAATGTCAGCCTTGAAAACGAAGTATCCCTGAAAAAACTCGCACAGGAGCGGGGCGTACTGATGATGGGGCCCGACTGCGGCACCGCCATCATAAACGGCCGCCCCCTCTGTTTTGCCAACGTCGTTCCCCGCGGCCCCGTCGGCGTCGTCAGCGCATCCGGGACAGGCCTGCAGGAAGTGACCTCTGCCATTGCAAAAGCCGGTTCCGGCGTAAGCCAGGGAATCGGTACGGGAGGACGAGATCTAAAGAGCGAAGAAGTGGGCGGTATTACCACCCTTATGGCCATAGAAGCCCTGAAGAACGACCCGGACACGACCGTTATTGTGGTCATATCCAAACCACCCGCCAAGAGCATTGCGAAAAAGGTTATCGACGCCCTGAAAGGGTGCGGCAAACCGGCGGTTATCCATCTGATCGGTATGGAAGGAGACGACGGTCCAAAGGCGGCGCCCAAAGTGGAAGGCAATATCCACTATGCAGCCAACCTGGAGGAGGCCGCCCTCCTCTCTGCAGCAATTGCCGCCGGCAAATCCTACACCCGAACGGTCTTTGACGCATCCGACGCAGACATCGATGCTCTCGTTCGAAAAGAGACCGAGACGATTTCGTCCAAACAGAAGTACCTCCGGGGCTACTTTACCGGCGGAACCCTGACCGATGAAGCCGTCTTTGTCCTGAACAAAGAGCTGGGCGGCATCTATTCCCTCGATCCGGTAGATCCCAAATTCAAACTCGCGGATCCCCAGGTATCCCAGAAACACACCATCCTAGACTTGGGTGAAGACGTCTTCACCGTAGGTCGCCCCCACCCCATGATCGACCCGTCGATCAGAACGGAACGCATGGACCGGGAAGCCAACGACCCAGAGGTGGCAGCAGTCCTTCTGGACTGTGTTATCGGTTTCGGCAGCCATGAAGATCCCGCCGGTGCCATGGTGCCCTCCATCCGCACGATGAAGAAGGCCGCTGAAGACCGGGGCGGATACCTGACGGTAGTTGCCAGCGTTACCGGAACGGAAGGGGACTTCCAGAACATCAACGCCCAGAAGCGCCGCCTGGAAGAGGCGGGCGTCGTGGTGATGCCCTCAAACCACCAGGCCGCCCAGCTGGTTAAACGGATTATGGCAACCCTGGGAGCTCGCTAAGTCGAGCACCTCGCCATGCCGTGCAATCAGAGCACAGCGAGACACATAGGAGATAAACATGAACGTACAGAAGATAAACAAGTTGTTTGGCGAAGACGTCAACGCAATCAACCTCGGCCTGGAAGACTTCAGCGACACCCTGCGCCGCCTCGGCGCAAAAGCGACCCAGGTAAACTGGAAACCACCGGCCGGAGGCGACACCCACCTCATAGCCCTCTTTGACCGACTGGAGGCCGCCGAAGCGTCGGGCAAACTGAACCGGGCCGCAGCCAACGCCGAAGCGGTCAAACGCGTCCAGGCCGGCAAGCCCACCCTCATGGACATCGGCATTGCCAAAGACGTAGTTCCCGGCATGCACAAGAAACTGATCATGCACGCCGGCCCCCCCGTAACATGGGATAAAATGGCCGGACCCCTCCGAGGCGCGGTTATAGGCGGCCTGATCTACGAAGGACTCGCCAAAGACGCCAAAGAGGCCGAAAAACTGGCCGCATCCGGTGAGATCGAGTACTCCCCCTGCCACCACCACAACTCCGTGGGCCCAATGGCCGGTGTAGTTACCGCAAGCATGCCGGTGTGGATCATGGAAAACACCACCTATGGCAACAAAGCCTACTGTACCCTCAACGAAGGACTGGGAAAGGTCCTGCGCTACGGGGCAAACTCCCCGGAGGTCATCGACCGACTCAACTGGATTGCCGACGAACTGGCGCCCATCCTGAGAAAAGCCCTGAAGGCCCACGGCCCTCTGGACATGAAAAACCTCATCGCCCAGGTGCTGCAAATGGGTGACGAAGGCCACAACCGCAACCGCGCGGGTACCAGCCTCTTCATCAGAGAGATGGCACCCTACCTGGTCATGCTCGACGAAGATCGAGAAAAACTGGCCAAAGTGTTCCGCTTCATGCACGAGAACGACCACTTCTTCCTGAACCTGACCATGCCGTCGGCAAAGTGCACCGTCGATGCCGCCGGCGGAATTGAGGGCAGTTCGTTCATCTACACAATGGCGCGAAACGGAACGGAGTTCGGTATTCGACTTTCCGGACTGCCGGACCAGTGGTTTACCGGACCCGCCTCCATTATCGACGGCCTGTACCTGCCGGGATATACCGCCGACGACGCAGCCCGGGACATCGGTGACTCCGTCATTACCGAAACGTCCGGTATCGGTGGCTTTGCAATGGCAGCCGCCCCGGCAATCGTGAAGTTTGTCGGCGGATCACCGGCGGACGCCATGAACGTCACCCGACAGATGTACGAAATCACCATGGCCGAAAACGACACCTACCAGATACCGGCTATGGATTTCCGCGGAACCCCCACCGCCATCGACGTCGTCAAGATCGTAGAAACGGGCATCCTGCCGGCGATCAACACAGGAATTGCCCATAAAGACCCCGGTGTTGGTATGGTCGGCGCCGGCTTGGTCAAACCGCCGGAGAACTGCTTCCAGGACGCCTTTGCCGCCTTTGTGGAGAAGTACGCCTGACCCGGATTTGAGCTGTGAGCCGACCTGAGCTCGGCGCTTCCAAACCAGCAGAGGTTTCGGCAGAGTGTTTTCCGGTCGCGCCCCTCCGGGCGCGCGACCGGGAACCTGCCACTTCTCTGTAGCCCATTCAGTCAGGCCGCCGTCAAAAATACTTTTTGACGGCGGCCCAATACACTGGAAAGGGCCACCCTCATCGCACGGAGTGGGCCTCCCTTCGTGCCGCCCCACTGTGACGGGCTGCGTACCACACCATCCCGGCAACCGGTAAAATCACCAGAATCGCCCAGATATTCCCCTGAAACAGATGAAATACCCAGAACCGGACGGGGTTTCCACCGTCGGTAAAGGCCGTTATCTCCCGAGTCGTACCCAGGTTGACGGCAGTCCCCGCAGACAGGGTGGTGTACAACGGAGCCAGCGCCCCCGCGATCCAGAGGTACCCCGCCACAAGAGGAATACCCGTCAGAACGGCACGAATCACATTTCCCCGCCCAACCAGCACAATGAGGGCCATCACCGAAATCAGATTGGGTAAGTCCCCCAGAGGCAGCACACGATTACCGGGCACGATAAACGCCAGCGCCAGAGCCACCGGCATCAGAATAAGCCCCGCCGCCATAACAGATTTGTGGCTCATAACCACACCGGTGTCCATGGCAAAGTACAGCTCATGGTCCTCGCCAAACCGGCGGGCCAACACCACCTTCAGGTGATCACCCAGAGGCGCAAACCCCTCGCCGATCAACCCCGCCGCCTTCGGCAACAGAAACATGACCGCCCCAATGTGGATCGCAAGTTCCAGCGTATCCCGCAGGGAGTATCCCCCCGCCACCGCCAGGGCCAGCCCCACTACAAGCCCCAGGACCATAGGCTCCCCGATCAACCCGATTTTTCCGTCCTGCTTTTCCGGGTTGTAATTCAACGAACGGATACCGGGAATACTGCCCCATATCCTGTCCATGGCGGTGGCGTAGGGAATCAGCCCCACCACCGACAGCGGTGAAATAGAGACACTCCGCAGCCCCATCTCCCGCTCCACATAGGCACCGGAAAAATCGGCGGTGATAAACGTATACGCCGCAATGAGCAGTGTCGCCGCCATCCCCAGCCAAAGAGAACCGGTGACGGCCTGGAGCAGGGCACCCACCAGCGCAAAGTGCCAGATGTTCCACAGATCGATGTAAACGGTCCGCGTCCATTTAAGACTCACCATCACCACGTTCAGTAAAATCACAAACGGAATGGAGAGCGGGCCGATCATACTGCCCCAGGTAATTGCCGCCAACGGCGGCCAGCCCACATCAAGGACGGGAAAATCAAGACCCCGGACCACCCTGATCGCCTCAACGGCCGGCTCAATGTTGGAAACAAAGAAATCAAAGGCGATGAACACACCGGCAAACCCCACACCCAGCCGCAGCCCCACCAGAAACGCGTCTCTGAGAGACATACGAACTATCAGGGCCAGCACAAAGATGATCAGCGGAAGCATGACGTACGCCGGAAAGGAGAAAAAACTGTCGAGAAGTTGCTGAAATGACTGCATACCGGTATCATCCTCGCCAGGCCGATCTATGTCTACAACCTCGGCCCCTTTCTGATATGATCATTCCCGAGAGGAAGTGAAAACGTACCGTGCGATTACTTATTCGAATAGTTACCGCCATCTTTGCCGCCCTCTTTGTGGTTTCTCTGGTGTTCTCCGCCCGGACGACAACCACCTTGTCCCGGGCTTTCTCAACCGCCAGCCCCGAGTCCGAAAAACGAACCCATCACATAGCGGTATTCCTGCCGGAACCGTCGTCCCTCTTCTATGAACGAGTCCGGAAAGGCGCCTCTGAGGCGGCCCGACGGTACGACGCGGCCCTTTCGTTTCACCCCGTGGGTGCATCCAGCCCGGAGTTTACCCTGGCCAGGTACACCGGCATCGACGGCGCCATCATCCACCCAGGTCTCGATACCAAACAGATCCGCCGACGGCTGGAAGAGTTTGACCGGGCCGGTATTTCCATAGTCCTCATCGAGCATGGCGTTGCCGACAACTCCCCCTGGGCCTTTGTGGGGACAAACAACTTCGACGTCGGACGCAAAATCGGAGAGACCATCCTCTCGCTCTCCTCAAAACCGTCCGACGAAACGGAACGGATAGCCATCGTATACAGCGACAAGTCACCGAGCATGTCATCGGAAGCAGAACTGATTGAACTGGGCCTGACCACCGTCTTGAACGGCCGTCGACCGGCGTCTATCGCCCGGCGTCGCACCGGTGTAAACCCACTGGATGCAGAAAACCTGACGTACCAGATACTCCGGAACGAACCGGAACTGTCGACACTCATATTTACCGACACCAACGACACCCTCGCGGCCATTCAGGTCATCATCGATCTGAACCTGGTCGGCCACCTTGACGTCATCGGTTTCGGCATCACCGACGCTATCCGGGATTACCTTGACCGGGGCGTCCTGGCGGCAACTATCGTGGTAAACCCGGAGCTGATCGGCGCGGAAGCAGTTCGCGTCATGACGTCGCTCATACGGGATGGGTATTCGCCGGGCTACATCGACACCGGTGCGGAAATTGTGAGGGGAACCAGATAATGCGTTTCGCAAACTCCCTTCGAAACCAGCTGATCCTCTCCGCCACAATCGGACTGGCCATAGTCATCCTGTCGGTTGCCTATATCCTCTTTGCAACGGTACGTCTTCAGCACATCATCAACGACCAGTTCAGTACGGAACGCTTCTTCCAACGCCTGCAGTCCGAAGTCACAGCAATAGAGGAGCCCCTCCTCAGCTATCTGTCCACCCGGTCATCCGGGGCACTGGCGGAGATTCTCATTGAAGAGCAGACCCTTCGGAATATACTGCCCGTTGAACGGTCCGTTTCCGATGATCCCTTTGCCGTCGAAAGTCGGGAAATCTACTTTCTCATCGATCGATATCTCGACCTGATGCAGGAAACCCTGGAACTCAAACGGGCGCGGGCGATAGAAGCGTACACCACCCGGTACGACACCCTGGTGGAGCTGAACACCCACATCGTAAATAGAATCGACAAGATCAGCCTCTTCGGCCTGCGCCGTGAACTGGACAACTACCAGGAGATCATCAAAGCCTCCCGGACCATGCTCTTCTGGAACCTCCTGGTCATCATCTCAGCCTTCCTCGTTTCCGCCTTCTGGTTTGCCCTGACCATCAACCGATTTACCGAACCGATGAAGATGCTGGCCAGTTCGGCCGGAGAGATATCGTCGGGTAACTTCGATATCGAGGACATCCCGGTTCATACCGTGTACGAACTGAACGTGGTGGTAAACGCCTTCAACACCATGAAACACGACATCCGACAGTACATTGCCGAGATAAACAAGCAGAAAGAAATCGAACAGGGTTACATGGAAGAGCGGGTACGAAACCTCAAAATGGAAGAACTGCTCAAACGGATGGAGCTGTACACCATGCAGGCCCAGATGAGTCCCCACTTCCTCTTTAACACCCTGAACACAGGCGTGCAGCTGGCCATCATGGAAGGGGCCGACAGGACGGCTGACTTCATGGAA
>JBAYPC010000040.1:0-11591 GCA_041677905.1 Alkalispirochaeta sp.
AGGCACGAACGGTCGTTTTTGCACTGTCTATTTCACTGGTCGTCGCCTTGACGCTGGTTCCCCTTATCGCATTTCAGATGTTTCGTCCCCGAGGAAAACCGCTGAATGGGGCGGCCGAACTACGGGGCCTGCAGCGTATATCTCTACCGATAATGGCTGGGATCCGAAATGGCTACAAGACAGTGCTTCGGCACTTGATAAGTCGGCGATGGGCCGTTGTGTTTTTTATGTTTCTCTCCTTCGGGCTTCTTGCATTTTCCGTTATCCGTATATTGCCCCTTATTCCCCGCGAGATCATTTCACCGCCCCTCAGTGACCGGGTGGTCGTCTTTTTCGGGAGTTCAACCATAACTGATCGTGAACAGATAGTGACCGACGTGATTCCGGTCATCGATGAACGTATACACGCCCGGGTTGGTGACCATGTGGTGGAGACCTATGCCGATGTTATGGGGCGTTTCAACCGGGTTTTCCTCAATCTTACCAGTTCTTCCGTTGCAGAAGAGGTTGTTGCATTGCTGCAAAACGAGTTTGTGTCCGACAACGAGTGGTACTACAACGTCATGATGTGGGACCCCGCCCAGCTGCCGCTGCCCCGGACGATGGATCTTCAGATCAGCGTCCATGGTGATGATCCGGCAGAAGTTGTGGCGCTGCTGGAACGCATCAGAGACGTGGTAAACCAGTCTGAGTTGTATGGAGGGGTCTACACCAATCCGGGCACGAATTTTTCCGACGAACTGACTCTGACGGCCCGAACCGAAGTGCTGGAGGGCTTTCCCGAACTACCGGAGGAAAAGCTCCTCAGCGTGATCCGGACGTCCCTTGGGGGTACTGGATCTATCGACCTTCAACACGAAGGTGGCACCATATCGGTCGGAGCTGCATATCCGGATGATGTCATTGAAGGTCGTCGGAATCTGGAAAACTTTTTGGTACCTTACCGACAAGGGACGGTCCCACTGAAACATTTTTTCGATTTTTACCAGTCTACCGGTGTTGCCGGCATGGCTTCAGAAAATGGTGAACAGATTTTCCGGCTTTACGCTCGGATGCCGCCGGGAACGCCGGCGGTCAACAGGGAAGACCATGAACAACGCATAGGAGATCTCTTGCATGACGAGTTAGAACTGCCGGCGGGATTTACCATCACTTTCGACAACCCTCAAAAAGAAATGGACGATGCAATCGGCTCACTGTTTGTGGCGCTGGCGGTGTCGGTCCTGCTGATCTATCTACTTCTGGCGTTTCAATTTGACTCTCTCCGCGTTCCACTGGTCATTTTAGTAACCGTTCCGCTGGGTTTCATCGGAGTCGTGTTGAGCCTCTATCTTTTCGGGTCGACACTGAGTCTCAACTCCATGCTGGGTACTATTCTTCTCGGAGGTATTGTCGTCAACAATGCGATTATCATGATCGATTTCTACATGCGAATACGCTCTATTCACCGAAACCGTATTGATGCGTTGGTAGAAACTGCGGGTCTGCGGTTCATTCCTATCATGATGACGATGCTCACCACGGTATTCGGCATGCTGCCGATTGCGGTGGGGATGGGAGAAGGGGCAAATATCGTTCAACCTCTGGGAATAGCCGTTTCCGGCGGGCTGTTCATCTCTACGTTGTTCACCCTCTTTATGGTGCCGTCTATCCTCAGCTTTACGAATATCGGAGAAAAACAGTGACCGCCCCTGGATATCTCTGCGGTGGCCTGGCAGACTAGGACACCCTTTTTCCGACAAGCTGAATAACTCCGCGTTTACCTTTTGTACGCCACCCCGGCTCAGACGTGTCCAACTCATCCATTATTGATCGGTCGATACCGACGAGGCAGTCGCTTTTCATGGTACGCAGCAGAAGCACCGGAAAGGACGGATAGAATCCCATGGCGTCCATCGGGTCCGTTCCACTCTCCCATATGGTGTCCCGAAAAACACGACGGTAGTTGAAATCGCCTTTGACAATCACCACCCCCGCCCGCCTGAAGGTCCGGTGCAGCCGATTGGGCATATCGCAGAGGAAACGGACCCCGCACCAGTAGTCATCGGGGGCAATCCGGATGGATCCATTGGCGATGCGACCGTCTACGTCGTGGACAAACTGTCTCACCAGGGGATCGGAAAATGATGCACCGGTCTGTAAAAACTCATGAATGTCTGCCACTGTGGTGTCACTTACATAGGTTGGGTAGAACTTGGGATGCAGAACGACAGCGCGACCCAAGACGTCCCCGATTGCGGCAGCCAGGACGAGATCACCGGCAAGCTCGGCGCCGGAGTTGTCCATGACGATATGAACAGTGCCGAGTGACGTTGTCAGGGCCGTGACCGCCTCTGTTGTATCATCCCGGAGAAGCAGTCGGCTGTCGCCCGCTGAATGGTCGAGAGCCCCTCCCGCTGTAAACGAAATGTCGGCACGGTTGCCCCACATGGAGATGTGCAGAGCTTCCTCCAGGCGGGTAATCCCGTCGGACGGTGATTCTAGAAAGCGTTTGATCGGGAGAAACGGCGCTTCCGAATCCAGTTCGGCCCGCTTCATTGGACCGTAGGGGTCCACCAGCGTTTCGAAGTAGCGGGCGGCATCAAGAACCAACCGAAAACCGTAGGTCTCGCCAAAAAACCACTCCGTTTCATGCCAACGCTCACCCTGGTGAGGGCGGTACGCTTCGAACCAGTGTTCGTAATCCCACGCAGGAAGTGGTGGTGGAGGGATAACCTCGTTACCGGCAATGGTGTCGGCAAGGTCGTACAGCGCCTTTTTGATATCCGTCGAGTATGCCGGATGGGCGTCGGCAACGTTCCGGATGTTCGTGGGTAGTCGCCGAACCATGGTGTCCGACGCAAATGTATTTTCACCGCTAGTCCAAATCGGGCGGGGAGGAAGATGGTTTTCCATAACGTATAGTACTCCGATCAGATAAACTCTGCAGTGTACCCGGGAAAGGCCTCTTCAAAGGCCGTTTTCAGGTTGCGCCGAATCCCCATGATGACAGTCATCGCAATTCCGGCACAGGCCATGCAGCCGGGAGTGTGCTGGTCAAAAGGAACGTCCAGGTACACAACGTGGTGGGCATCACTTACCCGAACGCGACGTACAAGATTGAGTTCCAGAATGGGAAGACCGCTTTCAGGGTCCCTGACGGTCCGGAGAACCGTTTCGATTTTCTGCTGCACCTTCGGATCGAACTGTTGAGTGGTCATGGGACAAGTATGTACAATGACGCGGGTAAAAGCCAAACGTCCTTGACAACTCAATAATCAATAAATAAACTACTATGCAGTTTTTTTATTGGTCACGAAGGTTCATTTATTAATATAAATAGGAGAAGATATGTACACCACTCCCCACGAGCGGATTCGTCGCGCCCTTAATGATCGGCCTGCCAAGGTATTGATCAACCCAACCCGGTCTGTCCTGATAGACAACGCAATTCGGCACCGGGACGCTATCCGCCTGGAAAGCGGAACGTTGGTTACCTGGACACCCCAGGAATCTACCGGTCGCAGTCCCAAAGATACGCTGATTGTAAAACGAGCCAAAAGTGAAGGAACTATCGACTGGACGTCACCCTACTCGGTGCCGGTAGACGAAGAGACCTTTGACATGATCCTTCACGACGTTATGCAGTCCCTAAAAATGAAGGACAAGGTCTATATACAGGAGAAGACGATCGGCGCCGACCCGTCCTACTCCCTGCCGGTGGTATCCATCGTAGACAACGCCCTTGCCGGTCTGTTTGTAGACAACATGTTTCGGGAAGAACCGGCTGGTATTGAATCCAGCTGTTTCAGCGACAAGCCCTTTTATCTTCTGGTGAACCAGTACGACAAACTGGATCCCCAACGTTACGAGGGTCGTCTCCGATCCCTCCCCGACGGCACCACCTCAAACATGGCAGTGGTCATGGACTTGGATCGCCGGATTGGTATCGTTTTTGGATCGGCCTACATGGGATCTATGAAAAAACTCATGTTCACCGTTATGAACTACTACCTTCCCGATGAGGGAGTTCTTCCCCTCCACTGCAGTGCCAACGAGGGGAAAAACGGTGACGTCGCTATCTTTCTCGGGCTTTCCGGGACGGGTAAAACCACTCTTTCCACGACTGACGACCGGGCACTGCTTGGTGACGACGAACACGGCTGGAACGATTCGGGAATTTCCAACTTTGAGAACGGATGTTACGCAAAGCTCTTTCAGTTGAACCCGCTGAAGGAACCGGAAGTCTACAACGCGGTCTTTCACCCGGATCACTACCTTAACCACGGTTCTCTGGTAGAAAATTTGATGGTCTATCCTACCGGTGAATACGATCTTGACGATGATCGGTTTACCCAGAACTCCCGAGCGTCCTATCCCCTGCGCTATCTCGCCAACATCAAGGAGTCGTCCATGGGCGGCCATCCGGAGACGGTCATATTTCTCACAGCCGATGCCTACGGGGTATTGCCTCCTGTGTCACAGCTCTCGGCTGAACAGGCGATGTTCTGGTTCATGATGGGTTACACATCCAAATTGGCGGGGACGGAAACAGGAATCGTCGAACCCCAGTCAGCATTTTCACGTTTCTTCGGCGCTCCGTTCATGGTGAGGAATCCGAAAGACTACACAGACTTGCTTGGTGAGAAACTGAAACACCACAAAACGCAGGTTTTTCTGGTAAATACCGGGTGGAGCGGTGGAGCATATGGAACGGGCAAACGGATCGATATCACCATGACCCGTACGATGGTTCAGGCGGCTTTGGCCGGTGAACTCAACGGTGTTGAATATGTCACTGAGCCGGTCTTCAACCTATCGTTCCCCCGGACGTGCAGGGATGTCCCCGAGGCAGTCCTGAATCCGCAAAAAGGTTGGAAAAACGAGTCTTCCTACCATGCCCAGGCAGAAAAACTGGCCGCCGAATTTCGCGCCCATTTCGAACGAGAATTCGCCGGGAAAGTTCCCGATTCGGTTGCGGCTCAATGTCCCGGATACTGATAAAACTATGACGGGCCGCGCCCGGGTAAAGAACCCCGGGCGCCCTTACACACCGGCTTTACAGGGACGGTAAGAGGTCTATATGAAATACAAAGTACATTCAGGTCAGGTAAGTTACGGTGAGGCCATCGGTATTCTCGCTATTGAGAACTACGTCCCCTTTATTCCTGGAGATGTGGCAAATGCGAATAGTTATGACTTTCCCGTACGGTTTGAACGGTTGCCCGGTTCGACAACGGATCGACTGTTCGGCCACGACATGAAGTTGCTGGATGAAGTAATTGCTGCGGGCAAACGGCTCGTTAGGGAGGGTGTTCGTGCAATTACGGGGGACTGTGGGTTTTTGGCGCTCTTCCAGAACCAGATTGCTGCGGAGCTGGGTGTTCCCGTTTTCCTGTCGAGTCTTCTGCAGCTGGATTTTATCGCTCGTATTATAGCCCCTGCCCAGTCTATTGGTGTCGTCACCGCCAACAAAAAATCTTTAACACGAGAAGTGCTGGATGCAGTAACGACCGTGCCGGATGAGCGGTTGATTCTGGCCGGACTGGAAGACAAGCCGCATTTTTTTGATGCAGTTTTTTCGGAAATCGGTGAGCTGGACAGCTCCATCGTCGAGCGGGAAGTCCTGGCCGGTGTAGACGAGATTTTTACGATGAACAAGGAGATGGGCGGACGTTCCGACGGGAACGATGTCGGGGCGATTCTACTGGAGTGCAGTTTGTTGCCGCCCTACGCCGCTGCGGTGCGCAGACATACGGGTCTGCCCGTCTTTGATTACAACACCATGATCCGCTACGTCTTTCAGGCGGTGGTGCCTCGCCAGTTCAGCGGATTTATGTGACGTTCCGGCGTTGGTTCGAACTGCCGTCTTAAGAACCGCTTCGCTTAGAACCGTCCAAAAAATGCGGCGAGACTGCTGACCACCATTACTATTCCCAATCCGGTGAATCCGCCGGCAAAGGAAAAATTCTCGCCTAGAAAGCCCATCACAGCCGGAATAACACCCACACCAAGGAAAACCGCTACCGGCAGCGTCATCGACACCCCGACGTTCCGCGAAACCGGCGGCAACAACGCCGACAGCGCCGCAAAGCCGGCGGGAAAGAACAGAGCTCCGATGGCCGGCTGAACAAAGACGACCGCCAAACGCAGCCAGCCTCCGGAAAGACCCAAGACGACCAGAGCGATTCCTTGCCCCGCCAGAGCCGCTATCATCAGAAACCTGGAACCGATTTTGTCAAACAGCAGGGCAGCCAGGAACAACGACACCAACGGCATAAAGCGAGATATTCCAAAGATCGTATTTGCCAGACGCGGATCCACCCCTCCTTCGGTAACTAGAAAGGTCGGAATCAAAAGATAAACGCCGTCTGTGCCGGCAAGGGAAAGTCCAAAAAACCCAAGCAGTATCCAGAACTCTCGACGACGTAACAACTGCCCCAGAATGCCCAGATTTGGAGCCTGACCCCGCAGATTACCGCCGGTCACACGGACCATGAAGAAGAGCGCTGCCGCAACCAGGGCAAAGGCGACAAAGGCAAATATCCAGCGCCAGTCGAGAACCGGCCGTACCGCTGCGACGAGCAACGGTGCCAGAATCATACCCATGTGGGGACTCATCTCATTGATGGCAAATGCACGCTGCCAGTCTGCAGGCTGCACGGCCGCAGAAATCATACTGACCGCCGTCGGGACGAACATACCGGCACCAATACCGAATATGATTAAACCGAGGTTCATGACCGCCATGGATGGAGCAACCGCCAACAGCACCATCCCCAGAGCACTCAACAGCGCCGTGATCGGAACAAGACGGCGATGGGGGACATACTGGGAAACGAGACCGGATCCGAACATAGACAGGGAGTACCCGAGGGTGAACGTCACCATCAGCCGACTTGAGGCAGCGTGCCCTACCCCAAAGGTCCGCTCAACATCCAGCAGCAACGGAGCAAAAGCGGACCGTCCGAGAAAGACCAGAACAGAAACCGCGACGACGAAAAACACGGTAGAAAAATCATTTCGGAAGGGCTGTTCCTTCGCGGTGACGTCACTATCGACCATACCGGATGATATCATACCTTGATGAGCAGCATCTGCTGGTTTAAGCTGTATTCGACAAAGAGAAAAAGGACCAACAATGAAATCAAAACGTGAGGCTCCAGGAAACATAGCAAGTACCGTGGTTACGGCAGTGGATATTCTCGAGTACATCGCAGATCGCGGAAAGGTGTATCCCCGTGATATCACCCACGATCTGGGTCTTAACCGTTCGACGGTACACCGAATGCTCTACACCCTTGAGCGCCTGAACTACGTTGACAAATACGCCGATGGTAGGTACCGACTTACCTTTCGTCTCTTCGAAATCGGAAATACGGTGCCCCACAGTTACAACCTCATAGACACGGCTCGACGGGAACTTCTGGAGCTGTCCCACATTACCGGCTTTACCGTCAATCACGGTATCAACTACGCCGATCAAGTGCTCTACGTCGACAAAGCTACGCCGGCTGCCTACCTTCAGCTGGACCGGTCCGTTGGTGAGTCGGAACCACTGCACTGTACATCCATCGGCAAGGTATTGCTGGCACACCTGGAAGATCAGGAATTGAAGGAGACGATTGATCGGCTGGCCTTGACTCCCTACACACCAAACACCCTCGTCTCCCCGGATACGCTCTACAATGAAATCATAGACGTCCGAAAAAATGGATACGCCGTGGATCGACAGGAACTCGCCATGGAAGTCCGCTGCGTAGCCGTCCCCGTCCACGGCCACACCGGTGCCAACGTTTCCGGCATCAGCGTATCCGGCCCGGAAGACCAACTTACCCTCGAAAAGATTGAACGGGTGCTCCCCACCTTACAGGCAACGGCCGCCCGGATTGAACGTAATATCAGGAACGCCATTTCAGCCTGATATCCTGGTCTTAGTTACGTCCATCACAGCGGAACGTTTTCTCAGTTTTTCTTGACAAATGGCCGACCCTGCGCCACAATCCAAATAGTGTTGCAACATACTAACGATGGTTCAAATAATAGCACACCGAAATACTCGCCTTCAACAACGGTTCAAAAGGCTTTTCGTATTCTGGAGTTCTTGAGTATCCATCAACCGGTAAAACCGTCTTTCATCGCCGAGAAACTCAAACTCACGCGCACCAATGTGCATCGCCTTCTGGCGACGCTGATAGAGATTGGGTATGTCACAAAAGATGAAAACCGCGGCTACCGACTCACCTTTTCGGTCTTCAAACTGGGCAGCCGCGTTCCTATGAGCCAGGACCTCAAAGAAATTGCCAAACCGCTGATGATCGAACTCGGGCGAATTGCCAATGAAAACGTCTACCTGACCGTCCTGTACGGTCGGATGGTCATCGCCATCGAAGAGGTCAGGAGTCATCATCACCTTTCAATGAACCCGGATATCACCTACACCTATCCAATTCACACCTGCGCCTCCGGCAAAAATTTTCTTGCCTACCTTCCCGAAGAAGAAGCGGCACAAATCCTCTCCCAAGGAGTTCTCGAAAAGCGTACGGAGAACACCTTCACCACCGTCGAGGCAATGCAGGAAGAGTTGAAAACAACCCGAGAACGAGGTTTTGCCACGGAGATTCGGGAGTTCAGTGACGACCTTAACAGCTATTCCGCGCCGATATTTGATTACCAGGGCAAAGTTGTCGCAAACATGAGCATTTCCGGCCCCTCAATTCGGGCAACACCGGAAAAACTGGACAACCTTGTCGGTGTACTACTGGAGAAAACCCGTTCGATCTCCCAGCAGCTTGGACGGAGTGAGTAATAAAGACCGGAGGTGCTTTGAAAAGCCTGGAGTTTCAAAAGTACTTCATCTAACAACAAAAGGAGGCAATATGCCGGCAGTTTTCGAACAGAAAGAGTACCAGAGTCGAGTGGCAGAAACGAAAAAGGCAATGCAGAAGAAGGGCATTGATCTTTTGATAATCAGCCACCCGGCCAACATGAACTACCTGACCGGGTACGATGGGTGGAGTTTCTACGTCCACCAGGTCGTTCTCGTTTCGCTTAACCAGGATGAGCCGATGTGGCTGGGGCGCGGCATGGACGCCAATGGTGCCCGGTTGACGACGTCTCTGGCGGAGGACAACATCCGTGAGTATGCCGACGATTACGTTCAGTCCCTGGTCAAGCATCCAATGCATTTCGTTGCCGATGTCATCAAGGAAAAAGGGTGGGATAAACAGAATATCGGTGTGGAAATGGACCAGTTCTACTTTACCCACCGGAACTACGTGGAACTGGAACGGTCGCTCCCCAACGCAACTTTTAAGGACGCCAACCTTCTGGTGAACTGGGTTCGGGTAATCAAATCGGAAGCGGAGATCACTTTTCTGAAAAGGGCAGGTAAAATCGCCGAAAACGTCATGCAGGCCGCTGTGGACAACATCAACGTGGGTGTCCGGGAATGTGACGCTGCAGCAGCAATTGTCCACGCCCAGTACAAGGGTACCGATGAGTTCGCCGGTGATTACCCCTCAATTGTCCCCCTCATGATGGCCGGTGAAGCGGCGTCTACCCCTCATTTGACGTGGACGGAAAAGAAATTTCAGAAAGACGAGCCGGTCCTGCTGGAACTGGCCGGTGTATACAGGCACTACCACGCACCCATTGCCCGGACTATCTTTCTTGGCCAAAAACCTCCGGCTCTCATGCAGGAGACTGCCGACGTCGTTATGGACGGTCTGGAAAAGACACTGGCGTTTATCAAACCCGGTGTGACGGCCGAACAGATCGAAGAGACGTGGCGCAAGGCGATAGCCCACTCAAAGGTGGTTAAAGAATCACGCCTCGGATATTCCATTGGTGTTAACTACCCGCCTGACTGGGGTGAACAGACCATTAGTATCCGACCCGGTGACAAAACCGTTATCAAGGAGAACATGGCCCTCCACCTGATTCCAGGCATCTGGTACAAAGAAGTCGGCTTTGAGATTGACGCCTCTATCCGGGTCACAAAAACCGGTTACGAGTCCCTCTTTGACTTTCCGATTAAGCTCTTTCTCAAATAAGATTCATGGCGATTGATATTCATCTTGATGATATTTATGAAGCCGCACAGCGTATCGCCGGACTTGTCCGGCGAACGCCTTTTGTGGAATCACCGGCCTTGTCGGTAGAGGCCGGTGCCGCAAAGGTATTTTTGAAACTGGAGTCTCTTCAGAACACAGGAGCCTTCAAGGTCCGGGGCGCGTCTAACCGTATTCTCAGCCTTTCCGATGACGAAAGGGCTCGGGGTGTAATCACCTTTTCAACGGGAAACCACGGTAAGGCCGTCGCCTTTGTTGCGGGAAAGACGGGGGTACCGGCGGTGGTATGTGTGTCTGAACACGTCCCTTCCTACCGGGTCGAACTTATCCGCAGCCTTGGCGCCGAAGTAGTCGTAAAGGGTAACTCCCAGGATGAAGCCGAACAGGAGTACTTCCGGATCATGGACGAACGCAACCTGGTCCCGGTAGTACCGTTCGACGATCCGGCGGTGGTAACCGGCCAGGGTACGGTGGCGCTGGAGATGCTTCAGGACGTCCCACAACTTGACACCCTTCTGGTTCCACTGTCCGGGGGCGGTCTTCTGGCTGGAATAGCCCTTACGGCCAAGCTGATCAAACCGGAAATTCGCGTCGTAGGGGTATCCATTTCCCAATCGCCGGCGATGCTGGAGAGTCTGAAAGCCGGCCGACCGGTGGCCGTGGAAGAAAAAAACACCCTTGCCGATTCTCTGCTTGGTGGTATCGGTGTAGAAAATCGGTACACCCTGCCCCTGGTCCGAGACTACGTGGATGAACACGTTCTGATCGATGAACCGGAGATTGAATATGGAATGTACTACGCCCTGAAACACCACAGCCTGGTAATAGAGGGAAGTGCCGCCGTCGGTATTGCAGCCATTCAAAGCGGCAAGGTGGACGTACAGGGTGAGAGTGTTGGAATAGTAGTAAGCGGTAGCAGTGTAAATCTGCCGCAGTATCTGTCAATTATGTCCCGTATAGATAGCGCGGACTGAGAAGGAGAAGTATATGGTAAGAGTAGTACCTGAAAAGGATCTGCTTGCTCAGATAAAACTTGACCTGGATGCGGTGGCCGATGTAGAACGCGGTTTTGCCGAGCTTGACGCCGGAAATGCGGAAGTACCACCGATCATGATGATTCCTGTGCATCATCTGGATGCAGAAGTCGATATCAAATCGGCGTATATCAAAGGGCTTCCCTACCTGGCTGTTAAGGTAGCGTCCGGTTTTTGCAAAAACCCGGAAAAGGGGCTTCCCTCTCAGAGTGGGCAGATGTTAGTCATTGATGCGGAAACTGGATTTCTCAAAGCGGTATTACTGGACAACGGTTACCTGACCCAGGTCCGAACGGGGGCGGCAGGCGCGGTGGCGGCCCGGTACCTGGCCCCTCAAAACGCCGACCAGGTCGGTGTAATCGGCGCAGGAGTGCAGGCGAGATTCCAGATGCGGGCCCTTGCCCTGATTCGTCCGGTCAAGACGATTCGCATGTTCAGCCTTGATGGTGATGCCGTCCGTGACGCCTACGTTCGCGATATGGAGGCTGAACTCGGAGTAAAGGTC
>JBAYPC010000041.1:0-11587 GCA_041677905.1 Alkalispirochaeta sp.
AATGACCGTAGATGGCGCCGAGCTACTCAACAAGGACGTCGTGTTTCATGCGCACAAAACGGAGAAGGAGGGCAGCGAAGTAATCGGGAGGCTTCTGGTATCCAAAGGTGGGGTTAAATGGCTTCCAAAGAACCATCATGTGAATGGAGTTGAATTTAACTGGTCAAAGTTTGCAGAGCTGATGGAAAAAGAAATGTAGTCATCTCACACATCCCCGATCGTCGGTTACCATATTGGAACGAAACATCCGCCATCAAATTTCACGTTAAAACGGTAACTCTATGTCTGCGACATGTATTGTAACGGGAACCTAACGTCATTTTTAAAGGATATGGATTGGATAGAATATGTTTCCGGAACGATTACAGACGGAGCAGCGAGTGATGGTGGTCCTACGTTGTAAGAGGAGATATGAAATGGGGATAGTCTTGAACGCCATCCAGGCACATTGCTCAGAGATGGGAATGAGATTTGATGCCGATGCACGGGTAGAAACCGCTTTGGAAAATCTGGTGCGGCCCTCGATGCAGTGGCCGCGTATTCGCAAGGAATTGGAAGCGGGAGGCGGGGGCGAGTTCAAGAGCAAAGGCGCGAAACGACCTAAGTTTCATTCCCTCCATTCGTCAGCTGCTCTTTGTGTGAACGCATTTGCTCCGTATAAAGAACAACCGGAGGGGATGCATCTTTTAGGGTATGGGCCTTTTTCGGTTGCCCGCTTCGAAAAGCCTCTGAAGACAGGTATAAGTAAACCCTTTCTCGATTTTTATATTGAGGATGAAGATCACGTTGTTGGAATCGAGTCCAAATATACCGAGTGGCTCACTCCAAAGTTGCCGAACCAGAAAGAGAACTTGAGAAAATACCTGAAACGTGCAAAAGAGTTGCGGGTTGTGCCTGATCGGTTTCTCCTGGAACTTGTCGAGCACTATGTCGCCGTGCAAAAGGAGCTTTTTCTCGATGTCGCTCAGTTGATCAAGCATTCTTTGGGCCTTTTCGCCCGGGCGGATGAAATTGGCTGCTCGCCGGTGCTGGTGTACGTATACTGGACGCCGCGTAACTCAGTGGATCTGCCGGAACATCACTGCCATATGGCCGATATCGCCCAGTTTGAAGAGCGCATCTCTCCGTTTCTGAGTTTTCACACCCTGAGCTATAACAAGCTTTGGAAGACGCTGGAGGATGACCGCAGATACCGGGAAGTGGTGCCGTTGCTCCGTGCTCGTTACGACATTAGTATCCATTAGAGGTGGGCTCGGATGGATAGGCTTTTGACGGAAAATTTGGAGGATAAACATGAAGTTTCCAGCAAGAATAGTTCTCGATCCTGAAGTCATGGGCGGAAGACCGTGTGTTCGAGGAACGAGAGTCACCGTTGGGCTTATCGTGGGAATGCTTGCAGCAGGACATGATCGCTCCGAGGTATTGAAGCTCTATCCCTACCTCACAACGGATGATATCGACGCCGCTCTATCATACGCGGCATGGCGTGCTGATGAACAAGAGGTAATGGCGGGCGGGGGATGAAGCTACTCCTTGATATGAATATTTCTCCGGACTGGTGCGAACTGTTTTCATCCACCGGATTTGAATCGGTGCATTGGAGCACGGTTGGTAGGCCCGATGCTCCAGACCGCGAGTTGCTTACGTGGGCACGTGATCATGGGTACGTTGTGTTTACCCACGACTTGGACTTTGGGGCGATATTGGCAAGTACGGGTTTTGAGTCTCCCAGTGTCATACAGATTAGGATCCAGGATATTCATCCTCAAACGACCGGGCACTTCGTAGTCGAAAATCTTCAAAAATTTGCGAAGGAACTGGACGCCGGTGTTTTGGTATCTATCGATCGCGAGCGTACGCGCGCGCGAATTCTTCCGATTTCGTAATTGGCCGTCCACTCGAAGGAGATCGAATGACCGGTATCGTGACGGAACATTTACCCAAGGCGGTTGAGAACAGCTCAGGAAGGACGGTGATCAACTATAGGCGTTTTACTCGTTCCCCGCCGTCCACTGGAAGCACATTTGCGGCACCAAATGGTATCGAGAGTGTATTTTGCGACCGTACGCTGGTGTACTTATAAAACGAAAGGGATCGGGACTCACCGCGCTACCCTCGCGATGGCGTTCAAGTTGGTTCCGGAAGCCCAGAAAACGTCGCGGATGATAGCCAAATGGCAGCAGTTGGAACTCGTTCAAGCGGGACGAGCATTCAGAGACAGAGTCCTCGTAGAGGATTCAGCAGCATAGGTTGGAATTTTGAAGGGATGTCCATCCACCAAAATTGACATTATCCCCGGTTCTGGATATCTCGGCGAGGATGCGATTCTTGAGGGAAGACCATGGTACTCCCTTCCGACCGGGTTAACGGCCCAGTCAAAAATCCACCAATCCGTTCAATTCAGATTCAATTTCGGCGCGACACACGAATACGTCTATCGATTCCTCATATCCCGGTACAGACGTTGCATTGACGAGCGCGAGGGCCGCGCGGAGCTGAATCCCGGTGCAACAGGTCGTTTGGGAAAGTTCCCGCAGTTGTTGGACGACAAACGCGTGTCGTAATGGTACGTCATTCGTAAATGCACCGCGTGTGACGACCGTGTTGTAGCGATCAATGAATATGTCCAAGACCGCGCCGTGGCCGTTGAGATAATCTGTCTCGCCGACAAATGCTGGGGGTATCTCAGCGCCCCCAAAAATGATGGTGAGAAACTCCCGGAGTTGGATGTCTACGGCGCGGAGAATTCGTTGTGGGGATACGCAATAATTCATGAAGAATTCCACCAATACATGGGTGCCTCCCGGAGATAATACATACCGGGAAGCCTATTGGGTGGGGTGCGACACAAAATGTCGTCGAAAGTACCGTAAAAATTTCTCATGGTGTGCCGTGTGTTTCGTGCAACACTTCACTCCTCGCGAAAACTCTTCCTGGAATGGACAGTAGCAACAAGAGTTCTTATAACTATTTCATTATTTTTCATGCTCTCTAAATCTCCATATCTAAATTGATATTAACCGTTTCTGAGCCGGCCTTTACAAAAAAACCTGACTTTTTTAGTTCAGTATCATCCGGATCATATCTGTAAAAGTCATAACGATGTATCCAGGCCACCGACCGATCGGAAAATAGAATATGACAGGCCCGAAATATCTCGCGGTACCCTTCAAGCCATGTACATGCGTCCTGCAGGCTGATCGCTTCAGGATAATCTTCAGTTTTCCGGACTATGAAGGCTGGACCGGTAGCCCATCCAGCTTGAATTACACTTTTCCCCTTATGCTCATCTCTAATTTTCTGTGGAATCAGGTCGATCAATGATTTTTCGAACGTCATAAAATTTCTCCTTGTAGAGACAAGGAATCCGGCAGGAATTACTTCAGATTGATGATTTCCGAAGTCACATTGGTCTGCATACTCTCCCAACTGTATACAGCGGCTTGGGCACCTTCTCCTGGGCGTAATGAACAGGGCAGGTTGCCGGACGATCACAGGGCCGAATCCCTAACGTCTCTCCGAATGCCCTGATTGTACAATGTCAAAATAAAATTGCAATTTTTCTCTGTAGAGGATAACGCAGTGGGAATATGAAAATGGGAATCGAAATCACCGGATGTAGAACGTGTTTTTCAGCGCAGATTTTGCTTGAACAGAGATACTTGTTATTTCCCGTCCGTTTAGAGCAGAACAAAAACATGGGGTTCGCCTTTGGGTGGAAACTCTTTTGAGGAACGCAGGCTGTCGTGGTATCATAAGGAGTTCGCTCTTGAACAGACGATTGAGTGGTATGTATGAAGACAAATAGGGCGCTTCTTACGGGTACGTGTAGGAGGAGGATTATTACGTGAAAGCTGTGATTCGGACCATTACAAAAGTAAATCCCGGTGACGAGATTCCACGTACATGCGCGGAAGTGATACTTGTTCAGGGTAAAGCAGTTGTACAGGGGGAAGAGTGGGTACGTTCACTATTAGAGACCGAGGACATAGGAATTGAGTATACCCTTGACGATGGGGAGCTATTCATACAAAGCCTTCCCAAGGCTCTACACAGCCCCTATTTGAGTGCAAAAGTTGTCGACGAATGAAATCTACTGGGGTTAGCAATCCCGACCGGTCCTGAGGAACTCTCTCTGCTCCGGTGTCTCAGGATACGATCTGACGGCCTTGATCTCCTGAAAGGCCTTTTCATAGGGGTACCCCAGTTTCATCAGGACCGCCACGGCGAACATGCCTGTCCGGCCGATTCCGGCGCCGCAGTGTACAAATACACGTTTGCCGTTGCTGATCTTTGCGGCTACTTCGTTGGCACGGTTCCAGAACAGGGGTGCCTGAAATTGTACGGGGACGCTGAAATCGTCGATGGGCAGGCGGATGATCTCTACTCCTGCCTTAGCGGTTGCCTCGTGGCGTGCCAGCCATTGGGCGTATTCCGGACTCTCGGCGACGATCTGTTCCGCCGCGGGGAGGCAGACGACGGTGCTGATTGCGTGTTCTTTCATCTCTTGGACCCATTGGGAAAAATCTCCCTGGGGGCGTCCTTCTTTCTTGCGTCCCGGCATGGCGTCCAGAAACAGGCTGTTGTTCCATATTCTCATACTCATATCAATAGTATCACGCATTACCGGCGACACAGGATGTCGTTGTCCACGGAGAACTCGTCAAAATTTTACTGAAATCCGATCTCCCGGGTCCGATCCCGGCTGCGGGCGTTGGCGAGGATCTCTGCGACGACGGTCTTCTCCTCTGTCTTGGTTGTCTCGTCTGTCTCCAGTTGCAGCATCTCCGCGGCGGTAGCGAGGTCGCTCATCATGAGGGGTGGTCCCTGTGTGAGAGCGGCGATGTCGCCGGCGGTGAATGTGATCTCCGGGAAGATGTGGGCTAAGGCGTCCGGTAGTACCTGTGCGCTGATGGGGCCAAAGGTGAGGTGTTTGTGAAAGCGGCGGCGGAGGGCGGGGTCTACGGCGTCTACCCGGTTGGTGCAGGCGATGAGGATGCCGGTGTAATCCTGAATCTGCTGGAGGAACTCGGCTATCTGTGAATGTTCCCAGGAGCGCTGGGCGATAGATCGGTCGTAGAGGAGGGCGTCGGCCTCATCGATGATGAGGACCGACCCTGCCTGGGTTGCGGCGCGGAAGGCGGCGGCGATCTGCTGTTCCGACTCTCCGACGTACTTTGAGAGCAGGTCTGAGGGGCGTTTGAGGACGACGTCACGGCCGAGGCGTTTGGCGAGGTACAGGGCGTACTGTGTTTTACCTCCCCCGGGGGGCCCGCCGAGAAGGAGTCTCAGACCTGACCCGGCGTGCGCGCGGCGCAACGCCTGGCGTTCAACTCGATCCAAAGATTCGGAAGTACAACAGAATTGTGGATCAAAGGAGGGATGAACGGTGGGAAGGCGGCGGATGTCGTGGGCGAGGGCGCCGGTGGAGACGTGTTGGATATATCCGGCGATGCGGGAGCGGATGTCCGCCGGGGAGAGGTCCTGGGTGTCGAGTTCGGCGGCGATGATGCGGGCGGTGCGGTCGATCGCTGCGGGGGTGATGTCGTATTGGGCGGCGAGGTTGCGGGTCCAGGTGGTGAGGTCGTTGTCGGTGGGGCTGCTGTGGCCGGCAAGGGGTGCGAGGCGCTTGGAGAGCATTCGTACCCGGGTGTCGATGGTGGGATGGGGAAAGGTGAGAACGTGGCCGAAGCGACGGAGGGCCGAGGTGGGGATCATGCGGTGGTCGTTGGTGATCCACACGGTGGCTACTGGGAGGTGTTCCAGGAGGTCGTTGAGGACGCCTTTGTCGTAGGTGCCTCCGGCGGGTCCGCCTCCGAAGAAGCCGAAGAACCCGGCTGCACTCTGGAGAATCGTGTCCGCCTCATCGATGATGAGTACGTCTGTGGCGGGGGAGAGGATGTTTGCGGCCATGCGGATTGCGTTGAAGCGACTTCCGTTGGATGATGGGCCGCGCTGGGGCCGGAACTCTTCGGAATGGCGGTTGAAAGTGGCCAGGGTGTGGGGGGTGCGGTCGAGGGCATGGATCAGTGTGCGGGCAAACTCGGTTTTGCCGACGCCGGGTTTACCGGTGATAAGAAGCGGGTATCGGCCGCGGACGGTGGCGGCGGAAATGCGTGTCTCCTCGGGGGAGATAGAGAACTCGGTGAGCTGGAACTGTGGGGCCGGGGTGTCGTCAAAGAGTCCCGCTTTGAGGTCGTCCAGGGTGTTGGAACGGATGGCGAAGAGGAGGGGACGGCTGACGTTGATATCGGAGATCTCGTCACGGCCGCCGCGGAAGGCGATGAGGCCGAGGCGTTCAAGGGTGGACCCCGGCGCCGTCGTCCCGACGAAGGTCCCAATGTCGGTGTCGGCGGCGTCGGCTATGAGGGTGATCTGGGTGCGGTGGGTGGCCTGATGCATGAGGCCGGCGAGGGCCTCTACATCTTCGAGGGCGTAGAGGGCCATGAGTATCCGTATTTCGACCTGGGAGAGAGAAAAGATGCGTGCGACTTCGTCGACGATCACGGGAACGGCGGGGAAGGTATCGGTGATTTCGATCTGATCGGTGATGTAGTCGACGATGAGAGGATGGATCGCTTCGTTGTGGCGGGCGACGCGGAAACAGAGCTCCCGGAGGCGGCGGGGGGAGGTCTGTACCTTTTCCAGTTCGGCGATTGCATGCGGGGGGAGTTGGAAAAAATCTTTTTGCTCGAGGATGGGGGCAACAAGGCCGCTCAGTTCTGTGGGAGTTGCAACGGTAAGGGCAAACTGGACGAGATCGTCAGAGGAAGCGAGGTGATCTACGCATACGCGGTAGATGTAACGGTGGTATGTGGTCCACTGGGCGTCTATGGTTTGGAGATGGCGTGAGCGGTCTTTGTGTTTTCCGGCGAGGTGTTGGTGGTGCCGTCTTTGTGGTGTCATGGTACCAGGATAACCGGGGGTGTGCGACATAGAGTGTCGTTTTCTGTGGGGTGATGGGGTGGGGATGATAGGTAAAAACGGCATGGACGGGCCCCCCGACCTTTTTAAATGTACGTAACGAATTGGGAATTTAGTTGTCGAGTAGCGATCTCGCTTCGTCAATAATTCCCGGCAACGATTCGACTAACGGAAGCATGAGTTCTGCGTCCAGCGTGAAACCATATGAATTGCGGTACATATGCCGAAAAGCAAGGTGGCTTTCAAGTTTGCTTGCGAGTTGTGCGGTGATAATACCTCGTTCAGAAGCTTGATTGAGCAGATCGCGATGCCATTTTTCGCCCGTCGGTACGGTGTCGAAGGAAGATCGGAGGACGATCAACAGACAACGCTCAATGCCGGTATAAATTGTGTGTAATGTGCTCGCAACCGCTCGCACCTCTATCTCGTCCCAAGGACGAGCTTCCCGAAGCACTCTTAGTTGTTGAGTCAGTCCCATCTCTCGTTCGATCGACCGGAACTCATCGGTTATCCGGTCCCGAATGTGTCGGCTATGCGACACGCAGAATGCCTCCCCGTTTGCGAATGCTCTCAGACAGTTCGTTGGCGTAGTCGAGGCCGATCAGGTCTACCGAGTGGTCCAGTTTCATAAGAAGGGCCCCGTACGCGGCAAAAAAGCGATCCTTTGGAAGACCTACAGTGGCTATGTCGATATCTGAGCCCGGGTGAGAACGGCCGTCTGCGACTGATCCGTACAGGTATACCTCACGGGCCCCCATTTCCAAAAGGATTTTCGCTGCGTGGGAGACGTCATCGCGAAATTCAGGTGGCACTTTTTTTGATCCGTCCATGGGGTAATTCTAACGCTTGGAATGGTCGGCGGCAATCACAGGGTATGCCATTCACAGAGCTGTCATCCGGCCGATCCGGTCTTGGGCGTTGGGTGACCCGGGATGCTCGGCAGAACCGCATGGTTCAGAATAAAAACAAAACGGAATTGCAGAAATACAGTAATACGTTTATACTGTGAACATGAAGGTTACACTTACGGTTACCGACCGGGGAACAGTTACCCTCCCGGCTAAACTCCGAAAGGAGATGGGCATTGGGGCGGATTCATTACTCATTGCGGAGGCAACGGAAGAGGGCATTTTGCTTCGGCCTGCTGTTGCTCTTCCGGTAGAGGTCTACTCTCAGGATCGCCTTGCGGAGTTTGCCGCAGCGGAACGCGATTTGGATGAGTGGTACGGTGAAGAGTCCCGGTGAGTGATGCGGATATTCCTTGACGCAAACGTACTGTTTTCTGCGGCATATTCCGACGGTGCGATACGGCGTTTGATTAGGGATATCCAGGGTGCAGGGCACACTGTTGTTGCCGATCGGTACGTCATTGAAGAGGCGATACACAACCTTTCGATACATCGTCCCGAGGCCGTCGGCTTCCTTCATGGGATGACTACATCGATGTCGATAGTACCGATCTGCCGGAGGTCGGAAGAGATACCACCGGACGTCTCACTTCCGGACAAGGACGTTCCGGTGTTGGCCGGTGCGATTGCTTCGCACTGTGACATCCTGACGACCGGCGATATCAGTCACTTTGGCGATTATTTTGGCAGGCTGATTGGTGGTGTTACGATCTATTCGCCTGTTGAAACGGCCCGAGCTCTCTTTGGGAACGGCGTTAGGAGAAACCGGGAGATCCCGGAGAATCAGTGACGGGGTCCTGCAATGGGGATGGTGTTTTGGGTGTTTTGCCATGGTTGGTAATGTACCTGGTGGGGCGGGACATAGAGTGTCATAGGCTTGTCTGGAACCGAAAATGGTTGAAAGAGCGGTCGTAAAAGAGCACTGTATGGCTAGACTGTCTATATGGATTTGTGTATGTCGACCAGATCGTGGCAATTACAGGAAGCAAAAAATAAGTTGAGTGAATTAATTGACCGGGCGTCGGAAGACGGTCCCCAGCTCATCACTCGAAGAGGAAAACCGGTTGCATACGTTGTTTCCGTAAAAACGCGGGAACGGCGGACACGGACATCATTGAAGAAAGTGCTCCGGGCGTGTCCTGCTCCTGATTTCTATGGGGCGATTGAGGGGGATACGGACCCGGGACTTGATTGACCCAATAAATGACCTTGTATTTGACCTTTAACGGGAGACGTGATATGCAGGTTTGGTGGGGGGATTGCGTGGAATATGATGCAATGCTGAAAGAGATTGCCGCAGGAGAAGACAGTACGCGGCAGTTCAAGCGCGACATTCGAAACGCCCAGTCTCTTGCAGCAGAGGTCGCCGCCTTCGCGAACGCCTCAGGGGGGACGATCTTCATCGGCGTGACCGACGACGGTCACGCGGAAGGTCTGGAACCGGCCGATGTTGCTCGGATAAATCAACTCATCAGTAACGCCGCATCGCACCTGGTCCGTAGTCCCATAACAGTAACGACCGAAAATCTATTGATGGAGAACGAGAGGGTCGTGATCGTGCTGACCGTGCCACAGGGGCTGGACAAACCGTACTTTGACAACAACGGGGTAATCTGGCTGAAGTCTGGCGCCGATAAACGACGAGTAAACTCCAAAGAAGAGCTCCGCCGCTTTTTTCAGGTCACCGACCAGTTTCACGCTGACGAGCTTCCCACCCGGGCGACCTATCACGACCTAGACATGCTGCGCTTCCGCGATTTTCTCCGAGACGCTTACGATCGGGACCTGCCGGAGAACGACGAAGAGATGACCACGCTCTTGAGAAATCTCAATCTTGGCCTTCCGTCGGGACAGTTGAATCTCGCGGGGCTCTTGTTGCTGGGGCAAACACCGCAACGGTACCAGCCGCAATTCACCCTCAAAGCGGTATCCTATCCCGGAACAGATATCCATCCAACGACCTATCTTGATTCGGAGAACTTTGAGGGACCTCTGCCGGCGATCTTTGAAGGCGCCATGGCGTTTGTGGTCCGAAATCTACACAAGATACAGGGGAGTGGAGGAGTCAACGCACCGGGGAGGTTGGAGATCCCTCGAATCGTCTTTGAGGAGCTCCTCGTCAACGCTCTGGTACATCGTGACTATCTGGTAAGTGCACCGATCCGTCTGTTTCTCTACGATGACCGTGTAGAGATCACTAGCCCTGGGCATCTTCCCAATAATCTCACCATAAACAGTATCCGGGCCGGTATCGCTAACATCAGGAACCCTGTCATCATGTCCGTGGCTTCCAAGGGATTGTTGCCGTATCACGGGCTCGGTTCCGGTATCCGCCGGGCGATAGCAGCGTGGCCAAAAATCGAGTTTGTTGATGATCGGGATCAAAACCAGTTTTGCGCGGTGGTGGGTCGGCCGCAATGGAAAGGGGACGCCGTCGCCGAATCAGCTGTTTCGATAGAGCGACGGCGCGGTACACCGAACGATGAACTTCTGAGTATACTCCGGGACCAACCGCACGCGAGCTACGATGATCTTGCCGAGTATCTTGGCGTCAGCGTAGCAACGATCAAACGTCGGATACAGAAGCTGAAACAGTACGGAAGAGTGCGGCGGGTGGGCTCCCGTAAGACCGGGCACTGGGAGGTAATCGAATGACCGCGTGTCAGACGGACTCGTTGCGGCCACGGCGATCAGACACAATATGGTTCTTGTTACCCGCAATCTGGTGGATTTTGCTCCAGTCGGGGTTGATGTATTTGACCCGTGGGAGTGACGAGTCGGTCAGTGCCGACCGGTGATCGAATGATCTACGTTTGTGTTTATTCAGTGAATCTCGGAACTATCTGAGTCTTCCTCTTTGACGTACGGTCTGTATCTGGCGGTATGGACAGCTGCGAGGAGATCGCGGTTATCGTTGACAAACTGCCTGTTTATTGTAAGAGAAAAGTCTTGGTAGTTATTGTTGAAACTGAAGACGACGTTCTTTGAACTGAACAGATCTCGAATCACTTCTTCCCGCTCGTCGTCCTTCACATTGAACCACACTGCGGAGTTGGGTTGTGTTCTTTTGTCGAACAAGTACGCGTTTCTACCGTCTACGACGATGCTGATGTAGCTCTGTGTATAATTAAGGTAGGCGTTGTCCGACTTGCCTGCCACGGCTGACAGGAACTCCCCCACTGTCTCAAGTATAATGAGCCCAGCGATTTAGACAGGAATGGCCGGCAGTTTAAGAAACGTCTCGCCCTCATGAATGAAGAGAGGTTATGCTGGAATCATGAGGAAAAGTTACGACACGGCATTCAAAGTAAAAGTTGCCCTGGAAGCAGCAAAGGAACAGATGACGTTACAGGAGCTGGCTCAGAAGTACGACGTCGCGCCTGGGCAGATATCGCAATGGAAGAAACACCTCGTCGAAGGTGCGGATGAACTCTTTGAACGTCCCAACAAGAAGCGAAAACGGGAGCGGGAGACGGAGGAGGAGCGCGATCACCTTCTTAAGACGGTCGGGCAGCTGACCGTAGAGAACGAGTTCCTAAAAAAAAGTATCGCCAACTGTACGGGAGCGATCCAACATGATTGAACCCAGGGAATTTCAGGGTATGACAAACAGTTGTTCGACCTTGGTCATGCTGTTCCCTGCCAGGAGAATTTTCCCCGACTTTCCACGAAAGGTTTCCGTGATTTGACGGAACAGATTTCCGGGCGTGACTAAAAGGAAGTTCCACGCGAAAACGGGTGGAACTTCCGGGCGT
>JBAYPC010000042.1:0-11584 GCA_041677905.1 Alkalispirochaeta sp.
CCTAACACCTTTGTACAGGCAGAGGTGTTCCGAAAAGAGAAGTTCTCGGCGATCGGAGCTCACAGATCGCAGTTTACTCCAAAGGAGTTGGCCGAACTGGATGTGACGGATATGTCCCTGGGACAGGAGTGTGGTGCGCCCCATGGGTTGGGATGGGTGGAAGGACTGAAACTTCTTCCGCCGGGGCAGCTCCATATTATGCCGGGTACTCGGGGTCGTTAGGATAGGAAGGAGAGAAGAGATGATTGCACTGAAAGGTGGTGTACCTGTTCGCAATGTCAGGGAAAATCCCTGGCCGGTCTGGCCGGAGCGGGATGATGAAGATTCCCGGCGTCTGGCCAAGGTGGTGGAAAGCGGTGTCTGGTCTTACAACGGTCCTATGGAGCAGGAGTTCCTGGAACGCTGGAAGGATTTTGTCGGGGTTCCCTATGCAGTTGCTGCGGTCAACGGAACCGTTACCCTCCAGCTTGCCCTTGAAGCACTGGACATCGGCTGGGGCGATGAGGTGATTCTGCCGGGCCTTACCTGGCAGGCAACGGCAGCCGTAGTAGTAGATGTCAACGCCGTACCGGTTCTGGTAGACGTGGAACCGGATACGTGGTGTCTTGACCCGAAGGCCGTTGAAGCGGCGATAACCTCCCGAACCAAGGCGATTATCACCGTACATCTCTACGGAAACATGGCGGATATGGACGCTCTCAATGACATTGCGAAACGGCATAACCTTGCTCTTATCGAAGATGCGGCCCACCAGCACGGCAGTTCATGGCGCGGGGCCCGGGCCGGGGCTATTGGGACAATTGGGAGTTTCAGTCTTCAGCTTTCCAAAGTCCTCACCGCCGGAGAAGGGGGCCTTCTTACAGTGCGGGACAAGGACCTTTGGGTGCGTCTTGACGCCCTGCGGAACTGCGGTCGTCGCCCTGAAGGGTTTACCGATGAAACCGACAAGGGTGGCGGTGAGTACGGATCCGAAGGGGATCTTATTCAGTCCGGCAACTACCGTATTACGGAATTTCAGGCGGCCATGCTGCTTGGCGGACTGGAGCGGCTCCCGGCGCAGGTGGAACGGCGGGCTAAAAACGCCCGGGATCTGGACCGGTTGGTTGAAAGCGTACCGGGTCTTGCGCCGATGCGGGTAGACCCAAGACAGACTGAGCGGTCTTACTTCAACTACGCCTTTCGGTACGATTCGAATACCTTTGGCGGCGGCGGGATTCCGGTAGAAACATTTCGGGCGGCTTTGACCGCTGAGCTTGGTATCAGCTTTGAAGCGTGTTATGAACCGCTGAACAACTGCGTCCTCTATCGCCCCCACACGAAACGGCGCTACCGGATCAGTGAAGACCACTGGCGTGCCATTGATCCTTCCCGATTCTCCCTGCCCGTGTCCGAGGCAGCCTTCTGGGATCACAGTGTGACGGTACATCACAAGGCACTCTTGGGCGGTGAGCAGGAACTGAACGATATCGAAGAGGCAATTCTGCGTATCCAAGCCGCAGCGGACACCCTGCGGAAGACGGGGTAACCGATGGGGCGCAAGCGGGGTGTGGCGATTATAGGTGCCGGATACATCGCCCGGTACCACGCACGGGCCGTGGCGGAAGTGGGTGACGTTCTTTTCCAGGTGGTGAGTCGCACGACGTCCTCGGCAGAAAAACTGGTGAAAGAGTACACCCAGTGGGTGGGGGATGAGATGTTTATTCCGCCTCAGGCGGGAACGGATATTTCCGATATTGGCCGGGACGACCGGGTGGATCTGGTTATCGTCACGTCGCCCAACGGGTACCACGCACTACAGGCTCGGGAGATGTTTGCAGCGGGCAAGCACGTTCTGGTAGAAAAGCCGCTTGCCCGGACCTATGAAGAGGCGTTGGGGATAGTTGATGCTGCCACTTCTGCAAACCGGGTGTTAATGACCGGTCATATGTGGCGAGCGGATCCGGAGACTCTCTGGGTTGCAGATAAGCTGCAGGGTGGCGCCCTGGGCATGGTGGTTCGGACGGAAGGGTACGGTATTCATGAACGGTGGGGACCGTCCGGGTGGTTTACAGACCCCGTACTGGCCGGTGGCGGCGCCCTGATCGATATGGGCGTTCACGCCGTGGATACGGCTCGGTTCCTTTTAGGGGACCCCCAACCGACGGAGGTCTTTGCGAAAATTGCCACCCGGTTTGGATCGTACAAGGTGGACGACGACGCACATCTGGTGATCGGTTGGGACAATGGAGCGTATTCTGTAGTTCATTCAGGCTGGTGGCAGCCCCATATGCCGGGGCCGGAAGCAGCCACGCGCATATGGGGAACCACGGGGTATGGGTCGCTATTCCCAACCTTTATCGAACAGGTCGGGGTAACTGGACACGTTGCAGACCAGCCCCTTGAACGGAGCGAACCGCAAGGACTTCCGGTCAAGTCCGATCACTGCGACCAGCTGATCTATACCAACCAGTACCGCCGGTTTGTGGAGATTGTCGACAAAAGCGACGCCGGTGACGGAAAAACGGATGGATACCAGGAACCAGGCGTGGTTGTCACGGCAATTGTGGACGCCGCCTATCGTTCGTCCCGAGAAAAGCGGGTAATACCGGTGTCGGTTGGCCCTCGATAAATTTGGTGCCGCCCCGCAGTTGCCGTAAACCGGTCTCTGTTAGTAACTCTTATTCAGAGGTAGCCATGAAAATTACGGTAAAGCGGGTATACGACGAGCCGGAACCGGGCGACGGGAAGCGTATTCTGGTGGACCGGCTTTGGCCGAGGGGCCTTTCCAAGGACAAGGCGCAGGTGGACGCATGGCCGAAGGATGTGGCGCCGTCGGACGAACTACGGAAGTGGTATCACCAGAATCTGGGGCAGTGGGAGGAGTTCAGGAAGCGTTATTATGCGGAGCTGGACGGCCGTCCCGAAGCGGTTGGGGAGTTGCGAAAGATTCTCGAGAGCGGGGGCGCCGATGGTGTCACTTTTCTGTACTCATCAAAGGACAAAGAGACCAACAACGCGGTAGTCCTGAAGGACTACGTCTCCGAGGTGTGAATATCGGTGTCGGTGTCAACTCCCGTGTGAAAGACACTTACCTCCCGGTCGAGGGTTTCGGTGATGGTGTCGATGCGGTCGGTCTCAGCGGCAACTTCTTCAAGAGAGGTGTTCATGTTCCGTGCAGATTCCAGTATCGCATCTACGCTCCGGACGACCTGTCTGGAAAGTGAGGTCACCTCCTCAGTTGCCTTTCTGTTTTCTACAACTGCACCGGCCATGGCGGCACTGCTTTCAGTTACGGTGGTTGAAACGGTATTGAGCTGGCTCATGGCCTCGAGTATCTGACGCCCACCCGCCTGGACCTCGGCGGTACTACCGGCGATTTCTTCAAAAGCAGCCACGGCACCGTGGACTTCATCACCGATCCGGCGAAATACGTCCCGGGTTATTTCTCCCGACTCGGCGGCGTTTTGTATGTTGGAGATAATACCGGACAGGACGTCGTTGATGCGGTGCGAATTAGTGGATGATGCCTCTGCGAGTTTACGAATTTCGTCGGCAACGACGGCAAATCCCTTGCCCGATTCGCCGGCGTGTGCGGCCTCGATGGCGGCATTCATGGCGAGTAAATTGGTGCGGTCGGCCATGTCGTTTATAACTGCCACAGTGTCGTGAATCTCATCGATACTGTTGTGGATGGTCTGTATGATCCGGGTTGTGGCCTGCATCTTTTCCAGTCCGTCGGATGCGCTTATCCCCAGGGTGTCCATCGATTCTTTCTTTTTCACGGTGGTACTGTGGATGCTCCCGACGGAGCTGATCATCTCGGTGACTGCTGCGGTTGACTCTTCTATCATGGTAACCTGGTCCGAAAGGACCGACTTGAGGGTCTGAACGTTGGATTCAACGGTTTCTACCGTCTCGCCGGACGCCCCGACGGCCGAACCGAGGCGGTTCATGTCGGTGTTGATCGCCGCAGCACCCTGGTCTACCGCATCCACCATCTGTTTGAACAGCGTTACACTGGTTACCAACTGTTCTTTGATGGAGATGTTCGTACTCGATGCGTCTTTTATCCGTGCCATCGACCGTCCCAGTTCCTCGGTAAAGGTGTTTACGTCTTCACTGAGTCGGCCCAGTTCGTCGCGGCTGGTGACGACGATTCGGTCGGCCAGGTCGCCGCTTTTCATTTGCTGAATACCCCGTTCAATAGCCCGGATTCGGTTGCTGATCCGGTTTGTAACGACCAGTCCGAGGGTAATGGAGGTGAGGAAAACGATTCCGATGAGAACCAGGGCGTACAGTGCGGTTCTCTGTTCAATGGCCGCAACTTCTTCGGCGATCAGTTGCGCCTGGTACTGCAGGTTCTTTATTGCCCCGGCGGTAGTCACGTCCAGAACGCGAGTTGATTCGTAGACCTCCAGGCCCTGCCCGACCGTTTGGGCTGTTGAAAGAAAAGAGTTGAAACCGTCATCGATGGCAGAACGAAAACGTGGAAGTGATCCGAGAGATGACCGGACTGCGTTGTTTATGTCCGGTAGTAGCTCTACAGCGGCGACTGCATCGAAGGCCTTGTCCATGGATACCTTGCTCAACTGGATCTTCCGGACTTGCTGGTCGAAATCCTGACTGTCCAGTCGGTTTGCCTCATAGGCAAAGCTCATCAGCGCCGATTCAAGGTTGGAGAGAAGGACTTGTTCGTTCTCAATAGCGCGGATGTGCCGACTGATATAGGTCTGGGCACCAAAAGAGAAGATGTTGGCAACGCCCACAATCACTACCAGGGCAACAAGTTTTAGTCGTATAGACACGTCGCAAGACCTCCGATTGAGATGTTTTTACCAGTGGACTGATATCACATTAGTGGGCGAGGGGATTGTCGCACCAACTATACCGTCTGTCAACGATGGGAGATGTGTTTGTGGAATGGGTGATACGGCGGATCCGCTGTTAGTTCTTTTTCATACGGCGGCTCTCCATAGCTATGCGTCTCCACTTCTTCTGATCTTCCTGCCGGGACTGCTGGTCCCGCCGCCGGTTCAGGTGGGCCAGTTCCCGCCGGTATTTCAGGTACGAGGCGTATCTGTCCGCAGTTAGGTCACCCGTCTCGAGGGCGTGGCGGACCATACAACCGGGCTCGTTGTTGTGGGTGCAGTCCCGAAACCGGCATGCCGCTGCCAGCGCTTCTATGTCCGGGAACGCTGCGTCCAGATCGGTGTCATCTCCCCATATCTGCAGTTCCCGCAGTCCCGGCAAGTCGGCAACAACGGGGCCGTCCGGTATGAGATAGAGCTCCTTGTGGGAGGTCGTATGGCGCCCCGACCGGTCGCCCGCCCGTTGGAGACCCGTTTTTGCCGCGGAATATCCGGACAGGGCGTTCACCAGTGCGGATTTACCGACACCACTTTTGCCAAGGAGCCCCACAGTCATACCAATTCCCGCCTCTTCACGAAGTCCGGGAATGCCGTCTCCCCGCAGTGCGCTGACCACGTGCACGGAGCTTTCTGGTGTATGACTGCGGACCCGATTGATTATCTCTTTCGTCACCCCGATATCTGAACAGTCAACCTTGTTCAGAACCACAACCGGTCGGGCACCCGATGCACGGACGGTGACCAGTGAACGATCCAACAGTCCTTCGGTAAAGTTTCTGCCGCCGTCCAGTCCGAAGACGAGAAATATCACGTCGATATTGGCCACGAACACCTGTTCTTGCGTGGTTTTACCGGCTGTTGTACGGCTCAGAACGGTCTGTCGGGGAAGTACGGAGTGGATAACGGCGAGGTCGGCACCGCTGCCGGCACCGCCGCCGGTGAAGTAGACCCAGTCACCAAGAGCAGGGAAGTCGGCCGGTGTTGCCGCCCGGTACTCAAAGGCCCCGGAAACACGGGCATCCAAAGACGCGGTACTATCGGGGCCGTCACCGGTAGCCGTTAGATTGGTAACAATGCGGTAGGTGTGGTGGGTCTGCCGGATGATCCTTCCGGTGGACATGGTTGAATCAGACGCGTGATGCGGCGGGACACGTCCCCAGTGATGGAGGGGAGGTACATATACTGCGTGGTCTTCCGACACGACGATAGTCCTTGGATGTCACGAAAAAAGACGGGTGGAGGTGGTTGCTGCTGTTCGTACGAGACGGCAACGCGGAGTACCGCGCCGGGTGACAGTGGATTACTCAAAAAGGAAAGGGGGACCGGAGTCGGCCTGTCCGACGGACGGGGCTGTAAGAACTCAGGTCGCGGAATTTCCCCGAACAGGAGCATCCGTTATTGCAGTCATGAATGACCTCCTCAAAAAACAGATGGGCAAATCATAGCGGGATTTTTGAGAATAGGTCAAGCGACCGGCTTTCCAACCCGTCGGTTTACCGAGTGGCGGACTCGCCGGCCACCCATCCGCCGGCCCAGCACATCTGCAGGCTGAACCCGCCGCTTTGCCGGTTGAAGTCCAGGAGGTCTCCTATGACAAAGAGATTTGGGACTTCCCGGAGGCGCATCGTCCGAAAATCGACGGCCGACGGATGGACGCCGCCGCTGGAGACTACCGCCTTGTCCTGGCCCATCAGACCGCCGAAGGCGCAGGGTATTCCGGTGAGGGTGGTTACAACGGAACGCCGATCTGTCCGGGACAGTGTGGCAAGGCGCTGATCCGGTGGAACCCCTGCTACCTGACAGACCGCATCGGCCAATCGGGGCGGCACGAAGGTGCGTAGCATTTTGCCGATCGATCTGGTTCCCGCCGAGGCGACTGCAGCGGTTACGGCGTTTTCGATCGTTGCCGGGTCCACACCGGGAACTGGGTTTATCAGGAGCCGGATGGGAGTGGACCGGGCGGCATCCCTGATGTCCTCCGCCATGTTGAGTGACAGCGGTCCGCTGAGGCCGAAGTGGGTGAACAACAGCTTTCCCCGGCGGCTGAGTACCCGTCGCCCATTGGCCCACAGTGTGCCGTTGTAGACATCCGGGCCGCAGTGGCGGCGGGTCCTGTCTTTGTTATGGCCATTGTCGGCCGTTGTGGCGCCTGCCGATGCCGCTTGTACGATTAACTCCGCCTCGGCCAGGGCCAACCCCTGGAGGCCGTGGACCCATAGGTCCGGGACGTTCAGGGGAACCAGCGCGCTTTGAGCTGCCCGAAGGGGTACCCCTAACTCCTGTAACCACGGCAGGGCATCCCCGGTAGACCCGGTTTCAGGTCTGGCCGTTCCGCCTGTTGATAGAACGAACTCACGTCCTGCAATGATCTCTCCCCGTGTCGTTTGCACGGCACCGACTCGTGGGGGTGTTGATTCGGGCGCCATTACCAGCCCGGCGACGGAACAGTTGGGGCGTATCGTTACGCCGCCGACGGCCATGTACTCTTCCAGGGCCGCCCGGACCGAAACGGCGGAGTCGGTAACGGGAAAGACCCGACCTTCCGCCTCGACCTTTGTCTCCAGGCTAAACCGTCGAAGGAGGGCTCTGGTATCGTCGGGGCCAAAACGGGCAAAGAGACTGTGCAGGTGAACACCGTCGGGGCCGTAGCGGCTTGTCAGGATGTGGCGGTCCGAGGTTGCGTTGGTCACGTTGCAGCGGCCGCCGCCGGAGATGAGGAGTTTTTTTCCGAGGGTGTGGTTTTTTTCCAGCAGGATGACCGAAAGGCCTCGCTCTGCTGCCCGGGCGGCCGCGGTCATCCCGGCGGGTCCGCCGCCGACCACTACCACATCCCAGCTTGCCCGGCGATGTTCGTTCATTTCGGAACAGTACCGCCCGGTCGGCGGCGATGCAAGCACTTTTTATGATCAGCTGCCGAGATACGCTTTTCTTACATCCACGTGGTCCAGCAGTTTTTTCCCCGAGCCTTCCAGCTTGATCCGGCCCGTTTCTAGAACGTAGGCGTAGTCACACAACTCAAGGGCCGCCTTGGCGTTTTGTTCGACCAGAAGAACGGTTACCCCGAGGCTGTTGATCTCACGGATGATGTCAAAGATATCTTTTACAATAAGCGGGGCAAGACCGAGGGATGGCTCGTCCATCATAAGCAGCTTTGGGCGGGACATCAGAGCCCGACCGACGGCGAGCATCTGCTGTTCTCCTCCCGAAAGGGTACCGGCCCGCTGCCACAGGCGTTCCTTGAGTCGGGGGAAAAGGTCAAAAACCCGGATCCGGTCTTTTTCGTACACCTTTTTGTCTTTGACTGCGTAGGCGCCCATGGTGAGGTTTTCATCAACGGTCAGGTCCGCAAATACTTTTCGTCCTTCCGGTACCATTACGATGCCGCTTTTTACGATGTTGATCGTCTTTTCGGCGATGATCTCTTTCTCCAGGTATTCAATGGAGCCGCTCACCGATTTCAGCATACCGGCAATGCTGCGGAGAGTGGTGCTCTTCCCCGCTCCGTTTGCTCCGATCAGGGAGACGATTTTTCCCTGCCGAACCTCGATGCTGATTCCCTGAAGCGCCTTGATTCCGCCGTACTGAACTCTCAGATCGTGTATTTTTAACATCAATCTACCCCCAGGTACGCTTCGATCACTTTGGGGTCGTTCTGAATTTCCTCAGGTACCCCGTGGGCAATGGTCTTTCCGTAATCAAGGACGTAGATGCGCTCACAGATTCCCATGACCACCTGCATGTGGTGTTCGATCATCAGGATGGTGAGGTCAAATTTCTCCCGGATTTCGTGGATGAACTTCATCAGGTCCCGGGATTCCTGGGGGTTCATTCCGGCGGCCGGTTCGTCAAGCAGCAGAAGGCGCGGAGAGGTGGCCAGTGCTCTGGCGATTTCCAGCCTCCGCTGTTTTCCGTAGGGAAGGCTGGAGGCCTGCTCACCGGAGAGTTCCTCAAGGCCTACGTCCTTGAGAAGTTCCATGGAGCGA
Source organism: Alkalispirochaeta sp. (assembly GCA_041677905.1). Classification (GTDB taxonomy): domain Bacteria; phylum Spirochaetota; class Spirochaetia; order DSM-27196; family Alkalispirochaetaceae; genus Alkalispirochaeta. The sequence continues at coordinate 8,831 of JBAYPC010000042.1, forward strand.
TCGGATATCTCCTTTTCTTCTCTACGATAGGAAGGTGTCCGGGCAACGGCGGCAAAGAGGTTGGACCGAAGACGAAGGTGGTGTGCGATAATGACGTTGTCCCACACGGAAAGCTGTTTAAAGAGACGGATGTTCTGAAAGGTCCGGGCAATTCCGCGCACCGTTATGCGGTCGGGCCGTTCATTGGTGATGTCTTCCCGGTCAAAGGTTATGGTTCCTCCGGTCGGCTTGTATACACCGGTGATCATGTTAAACGCCGTCGTTTTTCCGGCGCCGTTTGGTCCGATTAAACCGATGATCTCGTTCTTTTCGATGGTGATGTTAAGGTCATCTACGGCGGTAAGTCCACCGAATACCATGGTCAGTTTATCTGTTGTCAGTACACTCATGTCAGTACGCTCATTTCAGTTTCGCCCGGAGTTTTCTCGTTACCCGGGAAAGTCCCGCCCAGGTAAACTCGTTGTGGCCCATCAGCCCTTTCTGGTAAAAAATAACGACCGCCATGAGGCCGGCCGAGAAAATAACCATTCGCATGCCCGGCTTGCCGGCAATGGTGATAAAACCGAGGTCAATCGTCCCGTCCAGTACGCGAAGAAACTCCATAGTAATGGTGACGAGGACGGCACCCACGACGGAACCGGTAATACTTCCGATTCCCCCAAGGACAACGATGAGCAGAATGTTGAAGGTCATGAGAAAGCGAAACATGAGTGGGTCTATGGCGCCGAGAAGGTGACCCATCAACGCACCGCCGATGCCCGCAAGAACTGAACCGATGGTAAAGGAGACGACCTTGTGTCGGAACAGACTGATTCCCATCGCTTCGGCGGCAACCTCATCTTCCCGAATTGCCTTGAACGCCTTACCGTAGCTGCTGTTTATCAGGTTCACCATGAAGAGCACCGTAAGGGCCGCAACCCCCCAGCTCCACCACACCGTTGTAAACCGGGGCAGTCCTTTGAGGCCGAGAGCCCCGTTGGTAAGTGTCTGGGTATTGGTAAAGACGATTCTGATAATCTCACCAAATCCGAGGGTGGCGATGGCGAGGTAGTCGTCCCGAAGTCTGAGGACCGGAGCCGCGATCAGAAACCCGATAAACCCGGCGACGAGACCCGCCATCAAGAGGGCCGGTAAAAACGGCCATTCCACGTTGGCGAGAAAGGGGACGATCGGTTTCAGGAAAAAATTCATCGCCTTCAATTCGGGAGGCATGGTCAGCAGAGCGCACGTGTAGGCGCCAACCGCCATAAAGCCGGCGTGCCCCAAGGTGAAAAGCCCGGTAAAACCGTTTATCAAATTGAGGCTGAGGGCAAGGGTTACGTATATCCCGGCGAGGACAAAAATCCGTTTGGGAAAGGCTCCCAGGTACGTTTCAAGCAGGGCAAGTACGCCGATTCCGATAACAACTGCAACAACGGTGTAGATACGGTGTTTTTTCTTCATGGTTACACCTTCTCCCCCGTCGCAGTTCCAAGCAGCCCGGAAGGACGCACAAGAAGAATAAAGATCAGGAGGATAAACGCAAAGGCGTCCCGATACCCGGAGAGGGCCGGTAAAAACGCGATGATCATGATCTCCATCAACCCGAGGAGAAACCCTCCGAGTACCGCACCTTTGATATTTCCAATCCCGCCGACAACTGCGGCGATAAAGCACTTGAGTCCGGGGACCAGTCCCATAACGGGTAGTAACTGCGGGTATTTCATGCCCCACATGATTCCGCCCACCGCTGCAAGGGTCGAACCTATGGCAAAGGTGATTGAGATGATCCGGTCGACGTCGATGGCCATAAGCCGGGCCGTTTCGTGGTCCGTCGATACGGCGCGCATGGCCATCCCCGTTTTTGTCTTGTTGACGATGAACAGCAGGATAGCAAGGACGACAAAGGTGATTATCGGAATCATGAACGTGATCGAAACGATCTTGACCCCTGCGATGGTGACAATCCGGTTGAACAGATCGGGTACGGTAAACGTCTTCGGCCGTCCGCCGAAGACGACGATGGCAAGGTTCTGGATAAAAAACGAAGCGCCGATGGCGCTGATCATGACCGATATCCGGGGATGGTCGCGAAGGGGACGATAGGCGATCTTTTCGACGCTCATCCCAAGGACACAGGTGATACCGAGGGCGACGATGAACGCGGCGAACCACGGCATCATAAAGAGGGTGATCAGATAGAAAGCGGTATAGGCGCCCATCATGAAGATCTCACCGTGGGCAAAGTTGATTAACCGCAGTATCCCGTACACCATGGTGTAGCCGATGGCGATCAAGGCGTAGAGGCTTCCCAGAGACAATCCGTTGGCCAGATGCTGGAAGAACATTTGGATGGTCATAATCCGGTCTCTCCCTAAAAAAAGCATAGATTTCCGGATTTGAAAATCTATGCTTTGCTGTTATTGCTGCGAGTTGAAGTTATTCCGGTACGATAGTTGTGACAAAGGAGAAATTACCGTCTCGGACCGTTTTGATTACCGCGTTCTTGACCGCGTCGCCATTTGAATCCAGCGTTATGATCCCCGCCGCACCGGGAAACCCCTTGGTTTTTGCAATTGCATCCCGAACGGCGTTGGTATCGGTGCTTCCAGCCTTTTTAATAGCATCGAGAATTACCAGGTACGCATCAAAGCCGAGGGCAGTTACCGCCGCCGGTTCTTTTTTGTACTCCTTCCGGTACTCGTCGATAAAGATCTTGGAAGTCTCGGTTATGGGGATTTCCGTGGTGAAAAACGTTGAAAACACCACCCCTTC
>JBAYPC010000043.1:0-11462 GCA_041677905.1 Alkalispirochaeta sp.
CGGTCTTCGTATCCGCTGTCTTTTTGGTTTTCCTGGAGTTCAAAGACGAGTCCTCTGAGAGTCTCGGGGCTTCCATCGTCCTGATAGCTCAGGGCGTATCCGCGATCCATGTACCAGGTGTAGCCACCTTTGGCGCGGCAGATACGGTAGTCTACTTGGTAGATCGGCGCCGTTCCAGACAGATAGTTGCGCATCGCTTCCATTGTCCGTTCGTAATCATCGGGATGCAGGATGTTAACAAAAGCCTCGTATCCGACGTCCTGAAACTGTTCGGGCGTGTATCCAAGTTTTTCTACCTTACCTGTGTGAAAGGAGACGCGGTTATTGGGGATGTTCCATTGCCACCATACGGTGTCTGAGGACTCGATGCTGTTCTGTATCTGGTCTTTCAGGTAGGTAATTTCGCTGTCTGTCATCCGTACGTCCTGAGGTGATTCTACACCAATTTGCCGTTCATGGCTTTTGTGCGGCCTTAGTTCGGTTTACTGTTCCGTGGGGATTCGGAATGCAGCGTGTGTGAAGGGAGGAAAACTTCGCAGAACCGGACGGTTCAATAAAAATTAAAAAAACGGGAGTGACGGGGATCGAACCCGCGATCTCCGGCTTGACAGGCCGGCGCGATAACCATCTTCGCTACACCCCCAAAACGGCGACGTAATCAGCAACCGTCAATCGGATTGCTACGGTGATTTATACCGTTTGCGCGTCTGTTTGTCAACGGCTTTTTGCCGGATATCGTGGCAATCAGCTCCGGCCGGCCGGGGCCGATGCCATGACGTCGTGGAGGCTGCCTCCGTTGTGTACGTTGGTGAACCCCATCTGCTGCAGGATTCGTTGTCCGTAGGCCGAACGTGCTCCTGATGCGCAGTACAGGATGATCTCCCGGTTCTTGTCGGAGATCTGTTCTGCCCAGCGGTCTATTTCGTCAAGATTGACGTTTAATGCCCCGGGGTAGGCGCCCATGTTGTACTCCATGGGTGTGCGGACGTCCACCACCAGGGGGGTGTTGTCGTCGGGGACGATGTCGGTGGTGGCGGTGGCGGCGGTGACGGCGTCTGTTGCACTCAGGGGGCCCGTTTCCAGGTCCTCAACCGATTTGTGCTCTACCGGGAGAAGTCCGACCTGAAGGCGGTCAAACCCGACTGCCCGGGCGTGGCGTTCCAGGGAGATAAAGCCGCCGGACAGGTTGTGGACCTTTTCAAAGCCGGCACTTTTGAGCATGCGTAGGGCGACATGGCCTTTCTGGCCGTCGTCGCTGATGAGCAGGATCGTCTGGTCTCGGGGTATCTCCGACAGATTCTCCCGCAGGATGTTCTGGCTGGCGTTGGACGATCCGGCGAGGGCCGCTTTGGCAAAGCTGATGGGGTCTCTGAGGTCGATCGCCACGGGCCGGTGCTGGAGGGCAAATTCCTGGAGGTCCTGGGCAAGCACGGAGGGACTGAAACCGGTGCGGTGGTTGTTTGCCGTGAATGCGGCCATGTTGACCGGTCCGTTGGGGCTGTTAAAGGGTGGTGCGTAGGCCAGGTCCAGCTCTTCCAGGTCCGAGAGGGTAAGGCTCCCGGCAATTGCCGTCGCCATGACGTCCAGCCGTTTGTCTATTCCGACGCGTCCGGCGGCCTGGGCTCCCAGTACGGTTCCGCTGTCCCGGTCAAAGATGACCATGAGGCTTACTTTTTCGGCTCCGGGGAAGTAGGCGGTGTGGCTCGCTTTGTGGACGACGACGGCGTCGGCGTCAATGTTCTGTTGGCGTGCGGTTTTCAGGTTCAGGCCGACGGAGCCGGCGACGGCGCCAAAAAGCTTGACGATTGAGGTACCCATGGCGCCTTTGTAGAGTCTGTTGCCGCCGAGAGCGTTTTCGGCGGCGATGCGTCCCTGTCGGTTGGCGGGCCCGGCCAGGGGCATTCGAACCGTTTTTCCCATGACGGAATGTTCGATTTCAACCATATCCCCGGCGGCGAAGATATGTTCGTCGCTGGTCTGGAGGGTACGGTCTACCTTGAGACCTCCGGCGGTTCCCAGCTCCAGACCCGCCTCTTTGGCAAGTGAGAGGGTAGGGCGGACTCCTACCGAAAGTAGAACAAAATCGGCATCCACCCGCTCTCCCGAGTCCAGGACAACCTGGGTGTCTGCAATTTCCGTTACCGACCGGCCCAGATGGAGGTTTACACCGTAGTCAAGGAGCTCTTTCTGGAGAAATCCGGCAAACTCTCCCTCCAGATTGGGCATGACCTGGGGCGCCATTTCAACCAGGCTGACCTCCATACCCCGTTTGGCCAGGGCCTCCACCATTTCCAGACCGATAAAGCCTCCTCCGACGACGACCGCTTTTTGCGGATCTCGGCTGCTCAGATAGGAATCGATGTTGTCCATGTCCTCCAGAGTCCACAGTTGAAAGACGTGATCTTTTTCCACCCCCGGTAAGGGCGGTACCACCGGTTTGCCTCCCTGGGCCAGGATAAGGCTGTCATAGGGGTGTTCTGATGTTTCGCCCGATGTTAGATGCTCGGCCAGGACTATCCGCCGTTCCCGGTCGATTGTGAGAACCTCTGTTTCGGTGAAAACGTTGATCCGGTACTGATCGTGAAATGTCTGGGGACTTGCCAGAATGAGAGACGAACGGTGTTCGATGTCGCCGCCAAGGTAGTAGGGAAGACCGCAATTGGCGAAGGATACATCGGCTCCCCGCTCCAGAATGGTGATTTCCGCTTCTCCGTCCAGTCTGCGGGCCCTGGCTGCTGCGGTTGCTCCGGCGGCGACGCCTCCAATTATCACTATACGTTTCATATTGAACTCCTTATATGTATAATAATATATATATAAAGCTGAGACGAATTGGTGTCAAGTGGTTTTGTACCGAGATCACAGATTTTTTGGCTCGACGTTATGTTCGCCGGATTACCAAGACGTCTCCCGGCGACCGGTGCAGCAGCTGGAGACCAAAGGTTCGGCATATCCACAGGACGGTTGGATCCGTCCAGAACGATACGTGAGAGATATCACGCCGGTACCACCACGCGTTGAATTCACCGACGGTACCGCTGAATATCCCGGTACGGACGGCCAGAATACCCTGCTTCCGTAACAGACCGGTGAGCCGCGCCACTTCCCTGCCGGGAAAGTGCAGGTGCTCCACCACTTCAAGAGCGGTGATTGCGTCGTACCGGCGTTGTTTTGACAGGGCTGCCGTGTCGGGCGCGTAAAAAGGATCGTAGACTGTTACTGTGTAACCGAGGCCGTCCAGAAGATGGGCCAGGGCGGGTTCAGGTCCACTTCCAAAGTCAAGCACCTCCGGTCCGGTAGATCCGGTAGATCCGGAAGAGACAAACGGCGTTACCGCCGTATCAATAAACCGTTGGAGGTAGTCCCGATACCGGGGGTCAGTGAGGGTGTTGTTGTGTTCGTCGTACCGTTTCAGTTCCTCTTCCGGCAGGGGAAGGTCGGCGGTGGCACACTGGATGTGGCCGCAGGTGGAACACCGCATGTAGCGCCGTTTTCGGCGCGCATCAAGAGATGCCGTCGTCCAGAATTGGGCGGTAGCTCCACATATGCGGCACGGCTCGGTAGTTGTTGACTGGTGCTGTGGCACGATACCTCAACGTACGGTGAAACAAACGTGCCGTCAAATAAACGTGCCGTCGGGAAGCGTCGTGTTTTTGGGAATGACTATGATCCCGTCCCGTACGTAGTACCGCTCGTAGTCCCCGTCAGGGGGTACACCGTCCCAGCCGATCGTGCAGTTGTCGCCAATCCTGGTGTTCTTGTCGATAATGGCGTGACGAATCCGGCAGTTCATCCCGATACCCACCGGCGGTATCTTCTTACCGTTCTCATAACGCTGAGGCCCCGGTTCCTCATAGTAGTCGGCACCAAGGCAGACCACACCGTCCAGATGGCTTCCGGCCCGTACTATCTTTCTGATACCCACCACCGACCGTTCGATCGTACTGTCGGTGATAATGCACCCGTCGGCCACCAGAGAACGGAAAATAGTGGCAGAATTGAACTTGCTGGGGGGTAAGTCCCGGCGATGGGTGTAAATGGGACTCCCTTCGTCAAAGAGGTTAAAAGCCGGCTGGATATCCGCCAGATCAAGACTGGTCCGGTAAAAGTTGTCGATCGTACCGATGTCCTCCCAGAACCCGTCAAAGAGGTACGCATTGACCTCCATTTTCTCGATCATCATGGGAATGACCTCATGTCCAAAGTCGGTAAAACTGTTGTCCAACGCCTTTTCCAGCGCCTCGGCGTTGAAGACGTAGATACCCATGGACGCCATATAATCGCGACCCTCGGCGTAGTTGGGAACCGCATCACGGGCCCCTTCGGGAATCTTCATCTTTGAGATGTCTTTTTCCAGCGGTGGTTTCTCAGTGAAGTTGTTAATCCGAAGTTTCTCATCTACCGTGAGAATACCAAACCCGACGGCCTCCTCTCTGGTGACCGGCAGAACTGCAACGGATGCGTCGGCTCCGCTTTCCACATGTTTCTGGTGGAAGTCCTTGAGGTCCATGCGGTAGAGCTGGTCGCCGGAGAGAATCATGTAGTGACTTGCCTTAAAGGCGCGGAAGTGAACCATGTTTTTACGAACCGCGTCGGCCGTACCCTCGTACCAGCCGGAGTGGGTAAAGGTCTGCTCCGCCGCAAGAATTTCGACAAAACCCTTGGTGAAACTGTCAAAGAGATAGGTGTTGTTGATGTGGTGATGCAGCGACGCCGAGTTGAACTGGGTCAGAACGTAGATCTGCTTAAAATCCGCGTTGATGCTGTTGGAGAGGGGAATGTCCACCAGACGGTACTTGCCGCCAAAGGGAACTGCCGGTTTTGAACGCTCTGCCGTCAACGGGAACAGACGCGAACCCTTTCCTCCACCCATTACCACTGTCAGTACATCATTGGCCATGACGTCAGTGTAAGACCCCTATCTGGAGCGGTCAAGGAATTCCGTGATACCATGCCGGGATGACAGAACAGTCGGTAGAACGGTTGATCGACGATCTAAAACATGACCCGTCGTTCATGGACAAAGTGAGACACTGGCAGGTCCTTCCGGCGACAGAGGGCGTCTACGCCGCAGTACCGGATTTTCTGGACGACCGCATCCGTGCGGCCCTGGAGCACAGAGGTATCAACCGGCTCTACTCCCACCAGGCCGCCGCCGTCAACGCGGTAGCCGCCCCAGGGAGACGCGCCGGAGAACACGTAGTGGTGGTCACCCCAACCGCCTCGGGTAAGACCCTCACCTACAACCTCCCCGTTCTGAACCGGATACTGCAGAACCCCGACTCACGCTCCCTCTACCTCTTTCCCACCAAGGCGCTGAGCCAGGACCAGCAGGCGGAGCTGAACATGACGGTAAAGGAGGGGGGACTGCCCGTTACGGTCATGACCTTCGACGGCGACACACCCCAGGCTGTACGGGCCACCGCCCGTAAGCGCGGCAGGATCATCATCACCAACCCGGACATGCTCCATGCGGGAATCCTGCCCAACCACACCAAGTGGGTGCAGTTCTTTCAGAATCTGGACTACGTCGTCATCGACGAACTGCACATGTACCGCGGTATTTTCGGCTCCCACGTCTGCAACGTCATCCGCCGTCTCAAACGGATAGCCGCTTTCTACGGTGCGGCGCCGCAGTTCATCATGTGTTCGGCAACGATCGGAAACCCCCAGGAACTGGCGCAGCGGATGGTCGGTGAGCCGGTGACGCTGATAGATGAAAACGGCGCACCCCGGGGAGAAAAGCACATCGTCCTGTACAACCCGCCGTTAGTGGACAGCGTTCAGGGCATCAGGCAGGGGATCGTCAACACCTCCCGCCTGCTGGCGCTGCGTTTTCTGAAAGGGGGCGTGCGGACCATCGTCTTTTCCCGCTCCCGGCAGCGGACCGAACTGATCGCCGAGTACATCCGAAAAAATCTGGCAAACCACTACACCGAAAACAGCCGCATCCGGGTAGAGTCCTACCGGGGCGGCTACCTGCCCTCGGAGCGCCGGGAAATTGAGCGGGGTCTCCGGGACGGGTCCATCCACGGAGTGGTAAGCACCACCGCCCTGGAACTGGGAATAGACATCGGCGGGCTGGACGCTGCAATTCTGGGCGGGTTTCCCGGGACCATAGCCGGTACGCTGCAGCAGGCCGGCCGAGCCGGGCGGCGCCGGTCCGTCTCCCTGGCGGTTCTGGTTGCCGGTGCCTCTCCGCTGGACCAGTTCATCATAGAACACCCCGAGTACTTCCTCGAAGGAAACCCGGAGAACGCCTACATCAACCCGGACAACCCCTTTGTGCTTTTCGACCAGCTTAAATGCGCCGTATTCGAGCTGCCCATGAGGGACCCCGCCGCCCCGGCGGCGGCGGGGGAAGATCCATTTGCGCCGGGGACGGGGGATATGCTCATGCTCCTGGAAGAAGAGGGGGTTCTGCACCGCACCGGTGACACCTACCATTGGGTTGAGCAGTCCTACCCCGCCGAAGAAGTCAGCCTTCGCAGCTCCACCAGTGACAACGTCGTCATCGTAGACTCCACCGCCGGACGGAACGACGTTATCGGTGAAATGGACCGGCCCTCTGCAAAAGAGCTCCTCTTCAAGAACGCCATATACCTCCACCGGGGCGTCCAGTTTGTCGTGACCAATCTGGACATAGAAAACCGGCGCTGTTACGTTCAGGAAACCGACGTCAACTACTACACCGATTCACTGGTCAAACTGGACCTGCGGGTACTGACCGAAGACGAAACGCGGGACTATCCCCAGTGCCGGGCCGTCGTCGGTGATGTTCTCGTCCGGAGTATCGTCGGCAAGTTCAAGAAGATCCGTTTCCACACTCACGAAAACGTAGGATACGGTGATATCGATCTGCCGGAAGAACAGATGCACACCCGGGCGGGGATGCTCCTCTTCCCCCCGGAGACCGCCGTGGGTACCGCCCTTGAAGGCCTTTCCCAACCGGGGCGGGCCGTGGGACTCAGCCGGTTGATCCGCCTCTTTCGGAACGTTGCGCCGGTCTACCTGATGGCCCAGGTTCAGGATCTGGGCATCCACGCCACCGTCCGGGACCCCCACTTCCAGCAGCCGGCGTGCTTCATCTACGACCGCTATCCCGGAGGCAGCGGCCTGTCCGAGGCGTTCATGGAACAGCTTCCCCTGATCGCTCACGCTGCCGGTGAGCGCGTTACCGCCTGCCCCTGTGACGTTGGTTGTCCTTCCTGTGTGGGTCCACCCGACAGCAGCGACGGCTGGGACGGAAGCCCCAAAGAGGCGGTGACCACACTGTTGACCGCCTGGACCAACCAATGACCAAAAATCATGAGTGATCTCTACAACCGCCTTCGGGAAATCCGCAGTCGAACCGGGTCGGCCCAGCCATCTTCATCCACTCCGATCTCACCCACGTCCGGTACCCACCCGCCGCCCGCCCGCCCGCCGGCTCCCCGCGTCTCTGTGGCTCCCGGACCGGACTGGGAAACCCTCCATCCCGGCGTCTTCGGCCGAACGACAGTGCGGCACCTGCCCCATACACCCTTTTCTCCCGACGGCCGCTGGGAAACCCTCTCGTACCTCACCCGGCAGCCCCGGGGCCGCACACCGGTCTTCATCGATACCGAGACAACCGGACTTTCCGGCGGAGCCGGGACCGTCGCCTTCCTGGTGGGCCTCGGCATACCCCTGGACGCCGGCCGCCTGGCTGTCCGACAGCTCTTCCTGGCCGACCCCGCCTCAGAACGCGATTTTCTCGACCGCCTCCTTGAGATACTCGCCGCCGTTTCCAGCCCCCTCTACATCACCTACAACGGCGGCAGTTTCGACCTCCCCGTCCTGCGCAGCCGCTGCATCATGAACCGCCTCACCTTTCCCGAAGAACCCCACTGGGACGTCCTCCACCCCGTCCGCCGCCTCTACGCCACCCGGATCGGCTCCTGTTCCCTCGGCAACGTAGAAGCCCGCGTCCTCGGCCGCCCCCGCATCGACGACATCCCCGGCAGAGAAGCCCCCGAACGGTACCGCGCCTTCCTCACCGCCCGGACACCCCAACCGATACTGCCCATCATCGAACACCACATGCGTGATATCGCCCATCTTGCGGAAGTTGCATTGATATTGAACTCCGTTCTGCAGAGCGACACTCCCCCTGCCGCCGGAACCACCCCCCTCGCACAGCTGCCCCCGGACCCCGTCGAGCTGGCCCGCTTTCTTCTGCGTTACGGTGACCCCCAGGACCGGAAGCGGGCCCTCACCCTTCTGGAAGGAGAGTACCACCGCCATGGGGTACCCACACGGCGCTGGATTCGCGTACGAGAGCTTCTCGCCGGTGAACTGCGGCACACCGGGGATGCACCCCGTTACCGGGCGATACGGGAAGAGCTATACGGCGTGTTACAACGCAAAAGTGACCTTGTGGCGCTGGTGAAGATCCTGGAGCACCGGGATCGGGACTACCACCGGGCAATGGTCGCCATCAGAGAGTGGGCAGACAGATCAGGCTGGGACGGTGAACTCAGGCATCGCTACGATCGACTGGAACGGAAAGAAGCTCGTCGTAGAGAGCTTCGTACTCGGCCGCCGCATGGTACAGGCTGAAATCACGACTCATGGCGGTTTTCTGCATCTCCCGTATCTCATCACCGTTGGTTCGGTATTGGTCCACAGCGTGAGCCACCGCCGCAAAGATGGCGTCCGGGGTATGCGCTTCAATATGAAACCCCGTCGTCGAATCCACCGTATCCGCCAGACCACCGGTGCGCGTAACAATGGGAATCGTCCCGTAGCGCATGGAGTACATCTGGTTCAACCCGCACGGTTCATACCGGCTCGGCATCAGAAAAAAGTCGGCACCACCCTCAATCTGGTGGGCCAGCGCGTCGCTGTACATGGTAAGACCGGCAAAGTTCTCATACCGTTGGGACAACTCCCTGATACGGTCCTCGCACCACCGCTCTCCGGTGCCCAGGACAACCCACTGCAGAGGCAGTTCCTGAAGCAGACGCTCCGCTACGCCGTACTCCCGATCAAAGAGCTCATCAATTCCCTTCTGCGTCGTGAGTCGGGTCACCATACCGATAAGAGGTGTGTCCGGTGATACCGGCAGATCAAGTTCGTCCTGGAGACGACTCTTGCAAATCCGCTTGCCCCGCATATCCTCAACACCGTATCGGGCGGGCAGAAACGGGTCGGTATCGGGATTCCAGACATCGGTGTCAATTCCGTTGAGAATACCCCGCAGGTGGGGAGCCCGAATCTGCAGTGCCGTGTGCAGACCGAAGCCGTACCGAGGCTGCTGTATTTCCCGAGCGTAGGTCGGACTGACGGTGACGACACGGTCGGCGGTGAGAATCGCCCCTTTCAGCAGGTTTACCGAATCCCCGTTCATAAGTCCCCCATCTTCAACCGTTTCAAAGGAGAGACCCAGGATGGCCTGCGCTTCAGGAACCGAAACCGTCCCCTGAAAGGCAAGATTGTGAATAGACACGACCGTAGCGGCCGATCCGTCCGTCGAATCCCCGTAGAGGTACCGCTGGTACACCGGCGTCAGAGCGGACGACCAGTCATATACATGAATAATATTGGGGCGTATCCCCTTCATAAGAGCCACCTCAAGGGCCCCCCGGGAGAGCAGAGCGTAGCGCAAGAGGTTGTCACCGTAGCTCTGGTCGGGAGACGGGCCGTAGATACCGTCACGCCGGTACAGATCGTTGTGCTCAATCAGATGAACCCCAACCCCCTGTAACGACGCACTGAGAACGGCGCACCCAAATCTACCGGGGCCGAGTTCAACAGCTATAGGCGTTTCATCCCGGGTGAATGCGTCGGTGTCGACCATCTTGTATTTGGGCATAACCACATCAACCGTATGTCCCCGCCCCGCCAGCCCCTGGGCCAGGGCGGTCACCGCATCGGCCAGTCCACCGGCTTTAGCGAGGGGATAGTATTCACTCGTTACAATAAGCACGTTCACAGCTACCTATAGTAACTGATTCGGAAGTCCGACTCAAATAGATATCCAAGCTTTTCGTATAATCGAAGAGCAGCCAGGTTGTGGGGCTTTACAAAGAGGGCCGTTCCCCTTCCTTCGTCGGCCAGCCGGCGCATCATGTGAGACATGAGGTAGCGGGCAAGCCCCCTGCCTCGCCAGGCGGGAGCGGTATAGACCCCGCCAATCTGATCGGTCCGGTAGCCCCTGGCGTTGGTAGCAACCCGCCCAATGGCTTCGCCACGGTAGTAGGCGACCAGCACTTCCTGAGTCTGCAGGCTTTCGGTAAGAGTGACCTTGCTCATGGCGGGATCTACTTTCCGGCCCGGCAGCAAAACCTCTTCCGCTTCGTAGGCAAGATGAAGGGGCAGCAGACGTTTCCATTCGGATAAACTCGGTGTCCCCACGGTGATATCCGGGTGCGGTGATTCCGGCAGAGCCGCCGAGACTTTGGAGGAGTGCCTTAAAAGAAAGTAGTCTACGGTGATCGCCGGTCTGCCGGCAAAGCACCGGATAAAGGCCAGAACATCGTCCCGTTGACCCATGACGGCGTAGAGCTTCAGAAAGGAACCCATCTGTTCTCGCAGCTGCTCCGGAACGGGTGCCTCCGGCGCCACCCCAAAGGGGTAAAAAAAACCGCCCGGGCCGTGGTAAATCGCCGTGGTATCCCCAAAACGGTAAAAGCGGCCGCCCTTTTTCAGTCGCCGGTCAACCTCCCCGGTCCGGTACTTCTCGCTCATGACGGTAGTGTACGGTTCGTGGCCGGTCAGAAAAGCCTCAAACCCGGGATCCCCGAGAGTCGTAAAAATGCGCCACTTCCTCTCCGCCGCCATTTCCGATCGCTACCTGCCGCCGCCGTCAAGACCAATGGGCAACTGTCCGGCAGGCACAAAGTCTCCCCGGAGGGCGGCAAACCCCGTTTCAAAACTGTCGACACCCCAGCCGTATACCGCAAGGGCCGAATGGACCCACCGAAGATCGGCCAGGTATACCGGTGTCAGAATGCTGTAGACTATGACCTGCACGTCCATGTCCCGCACAGTCTGCAGCACTTCCACACTGTTTGGATCGCTGACGAGGAACACCACCGTATCGTAGTTTCGTGCCGTCGCGGCAAAAGTGTTCCGGTCAACGGCAGAAGAGAAGTAAAAGGCGGGGTTGGTAAACCGAAAGACCCCGGCATCGGGAAAGTAGCGTTTTCCCACCCGGATGAAATCCATATCCTGCCCCGCCAGGAGAATACGCTCATCCGGTTGGGGAGTGTAGGGGATGTTCCCGTTTCTGATGACCGTAACACTGCGGCCTGCCTGGTCAAAAAAGAACTCCTGCGCCGGAAGGGACCGCATGAACGTCCTGATCCGTTCGACATCGGGTATCAGGGGAACCCGGTTGTCCGGTCTGAGATAGGTGAGCTTTACCCGGAGTATTCGGCGTACCGACTCGTTTACCCGATCGCGAAACGCCGCGTCGTCGGTATAGGAGGTGATCAGAC
>JBAYPC010000044.1:0-10996 GCA_041677905.1 Alkalispirochaeta sp.
GAAAGGGGTACAACTGCTCAATCCGCACAATGGCGACGTTCTTAAGCCCCAGCTCCACCCTCCGGGCGTCCAGATCGTAGTAGACCTTTCCGCTACAAAAGATAAGCAATTCTGTCGACTTTGACTTCCGCGGATCGTCCAAAACTGTCTTAAAATGACCTGAAGTCAGTTCAGAAAGTTCCGATCGGGCCGCCTTGTGGCGCAAAAGACTCTTTGGGGACATCACAATCAGCGGCTTCCGGAAGGGCTGGTGCATCTGCCGCCGCAAGAGGTGAAAGAACTGCGCCGGCTCGGTGGCGTTGACCACCTGCATGTTGTCGTCGGCACAGAGCTGTAAAAACCGTTCCAGGTGAGCACTGGAGTGCTCCGGCCCCTGCCCCTCGTAGCCGTGGGGCAGCAGCATGACCAGACCGGAATTTCGAAACCACTTACTCTCACTGGAGGAGATAAAGTTGTCAATTACCACCTGTGCGCCGTTTACAAAGTCACCAAACTGAGCCTCCCAGATGACCAGAATGTTAGGCTGGGCCAGGGAATAGCCGTAGTCAAACCCCAGAACAGAGTACTCCGACAGCGGACTGTCGTAGACACTGAAGGTGGGCTGTTCCGGAGATATGTGTTTCAACGGCGTGTAGTAGTGCGGCTTTTCCCGCTGCACGTCCCACCACTCGGCGTGGCGGTGGCTGAAGGTCCCCCGGCCCGAATCCTCACCGCTCAGACGGATCGGGAACCCGTCGTCCAGAATCGAAGCAAAAGCCAGAGCCTCGGCAAAACCCCAGTCTATGTTCTTCCCGCTTTCCAGCATCTTCGCCCGGTCTTTCACAAACCGCGCCAGCTTCGGATGGAGGTGAAACCCCTCGGGAACGGTGGTCAGCACCGCCCCCAGCGTGCGCAGCCGTTCCTCAGAGACCCCCGTCTCCACCGGATCATGGCTGTACTCCCGGGTAAAGGCCGTCCATTCACCCTCCTCAAAGGAGTCGTCCAGGTTGAGTTTGTAATCATCACCCTGGGCCATCTCCAGCTGCCGTTTCAGCACCCCCTTATACCGCTCCCGGAAGGCGTCCTGATCCTTCCGGGACCACACACCGTCGGCGTCAAGACGCTCCCCGTAGATAGTTGGTGCGCTGGGATGGTCCTTGATCATCTTGTACATAATGGGGTGGGTGTAGGACGGCTCGTCCGCCTCGTTGTGACCCAGCCGGCGGTAACAGATGATGTCCACCACCGCGTCATATCCAAACTTCTGCCGCCACCGCATGGCCAGGTCGACGGCCCGGACGATCGCCTCCGGATCATCACCGTTGGCGTGAAAGACCGGCACCTGCAGCGACTTTGCCAGGTCTGTGGCAAAGAAGGTACTCCGGGCGTCCCGACTGGCGGTGGTGAACCCGATCTGGTTGTTCACGATGATGTGAACAGTACCGCCGGTGCGGTACCCCTTCAGCTGACTCAGGTTGAACGTCTCCGCCACAACCCCCTGCCCGCTGAACGCCGCATCCCCGTGAATCAGAACGGGGAGAACCTTCTTTCGGTTTATATCACCCTTCAGACGCTGAATGCCCCGGGCCTTCCCCTGGACCACCGGGTCCACCGCCTCCAGGTGACTCGGATTTGCCACCAGCGATATGTGTATCTCCCGGCCCGACTTCTTGTCCAGGTAGTCAAAGCTGTAGCCCAGGTGGTACTTCACATCACCGGTACCACCAAACTGGTGGGGCTGTTCAGCGTCGATAAACTTGGCAAAGGTCTCAACCGCGGGCTTTCGCAGGGCGTTGGTAAAGACGTTCAACCGCCCCCGGTGGGACATCCCCAGCACTACTTCCTTCAGCCTGTGCTCTGCCGCCGAGTAGATCAGGTAGTGCAGCGCCGGGATCAGCCCCTCCCCACCTTCCAGACTGAACCGCTTCTGTCCAATGAAATGGGCGTGGACAAAGTGTTCAAACTCCTCCGCCTTTATCAGGTCCTTCTGAAACCGGACCTTCTGCTCCCCAGTCCAGTCCGCCCGGTACTGGTGCTGTTCAATCCGTTCCAGAATCCATCGCCGCATCACCCGGTTCTTGATATGGAGAAACTCAACCCCCAGGGTGGACAGGTACGTCTCCTTCGCCCGGGTGAGAATATCCCGCAGAGGCATCCGTTCCGGTTCAAAAAAGCCGCCGGCGTAAAACTCCGTATCCAGGTCGGCCTCACTCAAGCCGAATGAATCGAGAGACAGACTGTCAAACGCGCCCTCTACGGTGATACGCATGTACCGCATCGCCGGCGTCTCATAGGCGGCCAGGGGGTTTATCTTCGCGTAAATGGCGCCCACATCGCGGTACGCCCAGAGCAGACTCATCACCCGGGACTGCTTGTCCCCGGCCCGTCCAACAGAAGCCCCCGGCGTATGGCCCATAAACATCGCCTTTTCGGCACGCACAGCCGCCCCGGACGCACCAGCCCCAGCCTCAGCCCCAACCCCGGCCCCGTCCTGATCCACCCGTCGGAAGTACTCCTGCCACTCCGCCGGCACCGACCCCGGATCGTCCTTCCAGTCGGCGTACAGCTCGTCCGCAAACGCCGCGTTGTCAATTCCAACTCGTTCCATGGGTAACACCCTCTTCTATCAGAAATCCACTATGCCGCAGCGACGGCGGCGCGGCCCAACCGAACTCGGACGGAGAAACTGTGCAACACGCCCATCGTCATGCAAGCTGCTGCTTCATAAGGTCCGGTATCTCATCAGGCTTGTCCGCAACGGGAACACCCGCCGCCTCAAAGGCCTTCACCTTCGCTTCGGCCGTTCCCGTGCCGCCGGAGATAATTGCACCGGCGTGGCCCATCCGTTTCCCCGGCGGAGCCGTCCTGCCCGAAATGAACCCCACAACCGGTTTCGTCATCTTCGCCTTGATGAAGTCCGCTGCCTTCTCCTCATCGTCCCCGCCGATTTCCCCGATAACCACCACTCCCGATGTGTCCGGGTCCGCCTCAAAGAGCTCCAGAGCGTCGATAAAGCTGGTACCGACCACCGGATCACCGCCGATACCCACACAGGTACTCTGCCCCATGTCGTGCATCGTCAGGTTGTAGACCACCTCATAGGTCAGCGTCCCCGATCGGGAAATCACCCCGATATTTCCGGGCAGGTGAATGTGATAGGGCATGATACCGATCTTGCTCTTGCCGGGACTGATCAGCCCGGGACAGTTGGGACCGATCATACGCAGCCCCTGCTTCCGCACGTAGTGGTACGCCGACAGCATATCCAGAACCGGCACCCCTTCGGTGATGGTGATGATCAGCGGCACCTTCGCATCCGCCGCCTCCCGCACCGCCACAGCGGCAAATTTGGCGGGGACAAAGATCACCGTCGCGTCAATGCGGTGATCTTTCTGGGCGTCCCGGACCGAATCATAGACCGGCACCTTATCCAGTTTCTGACCACCCTTGCCCGGGGTCACCCCGGCGACCACTTTCGTCCCGTCCTTCACCATCTGTCGAGCGTGAAACGAGCCGTCCCGCCCGGTAATACCCTGGACCAGTACCTGTGTGTTTTCGTCAATCAGTATGCTCATCGTCTCATGCCCCTTCCGCAACCACTTTCTGTACCGCGTCACTCAACTCGTCGGAGACGGAGAAACCCTTTTCCGCCAGTATGGCCCGACCCTCTTTCTGGTTGGTCCCCACCAGGCGAATCACCAGGGGAACCTTGATGTCAATCTGGTTGGTTGCCATGACGATACCCTTGGCAATGTCGTCACAACGGGTAATACCCCCAAAGATATTTATCAGAATAGCCCGGACGTTGTCGTTCCGGAGGATAATCTTGATGGCGTTCAGCACTTTCCCCGGATTGGACGAGCCCCCCACATCCAGAAAGTTGGCGGGCCTCCCCCCAAAGAGGTTGACCAGGTCCATGGTGGCCATAGCCAGACCGGCACCGTTGACGATACAGCCGATATCGCCGTCCATACTCACAAAACTGAGACCAAACTCCTTCGCGTCGATCTCATCCTGCGAGTACTCTTCCGGATTCTTCATCTTCTCTATATCCGGGTGGCGAAAGAGAGCGTTGTCGTCGAAGTTCACCTTGGCGTCCAGCGCCTCCAGCGTCTCTTCGTCCACCAGAGCGTAGGGGTTGATCTCAACAAGGGTGGCGTCCTTCTCTACAAAGAGGTTGTAGAGCTTCTTCACCGTGTCTGCAGCCTGCTCAATCAGCCCCGGCTTCTCAAAGACATCGGTCAGCACCCCCACCAGGGCGTCCTCATCGATCCCGGCGGCAATATCTATGGGAAACTTGATGATCTTGTCCGGGTCGGTGACGGCCAGCTCCTCGATATCCACGCCCCCCTCCCGGGTGACCATCAGGACGATCTTCTTGGTGCCCCGGTCCATGACCAGACCGACGTAGTACTCCTTCAGTATCTCCGCCGCCGGCGCCAGAAGCACCTTGTCCACCGTCTCACCTTTGATGTCCATGCCCAGAATGGCTCGTGCCTTGGCCACCGCATCATCGGCGTCTTTTGCCAGCTTCACACCCCCGGCTTTGCCCCGGCCGCCGACCAGGACCTGCGCCTTGACCACAACCTTACCGCCCAACCGCTCTGCCGCCGCCCGGGCCTCATCGGCCTGGGTAATCACCGCCTGGTCGCCCACGGCAATACCGTAGTCTCGGAACAACTCCTTCGCCTGGTACTCGTGAATTTTCATGTACGCTACGCCCTTTTTTCCTTCGATTTTTCTTCCGTCGTCTTTTTGTCCGCTGCCATTTCTTCCGCCGTCAGTTCACCCCGGCCTTTCCGGTACTTCCGAACCTCCCGCTTGGTAAGGTTGATCAGCTTGGTGATCGGTATATCCCGGGGACACACCCGAGTACATTCAAAGAGACTCTCACATGGCCACACACCGTCTTTAGTATCCAGCCCCTCCAGCCGCGCCTCCACACCCTTGTCCCGGCTGTCAAAGAGAAAACGGGCGGCGTTGGTTATCGCCATAGGGCCGATAAAGTTGGGGTTCTTGTCCAGAACGGGACAGGCGGAATAACAGGCCGCACAGTTGATACACTTGGTCGCCTCGTCAAAAAGAGCGCGCTCTTTTTGAGACTGGACGTACTCACCCCGCGGCGGCGCATCCTCCCGTGCTACAAAGTACGGCTTCACCGACCGGAACTTCTCAAAAAACGGCGACTGATCCACCATCAGGTCCTTCTGCACACTCAGATGGCGCAGCGGTTCAATCCTCACCGAACCACCCTCGGTCACACCGATGTCCTTGAACAGCGTCTTGCACGCCAGCCGTTCCGTCCCGTTTATGAGCATCGCGTCACTGCCGCAGACCCCGTGAGCACAACTGCGCCGGTACCCCAGAGAACCGTCCTGGTTCTGGGTTATATCCATCAGCGCATCCAGAATCCGGTCGGTCGGCTCCACCTTCACCATGAAGGTCTGAAAATTCGGGATCGAGTCAGTCTCCGGGTTAAAGCGCTTTATCGATAAAATCACTCTCATATATCTACCACTCCTCTCTCAGCACAATCTCAGCTCTCAGTACACTCTCGGCTCTCAGTACACCCTCGGCTTCGGCTTCCAGATACTCACATCCACCGGTTTGTAGTCGATGGAAACCGCATTGCCGTCAAGTCCGGCCAGGGTGTGCTTCAACCACTTGTCGTCGTCCCGGTCGGGAAAATCCTCTCGGGAATGGGCACCCCGGCTCTCCGTCCGGTTTGCCGCACTGCCGGCGGTGATCAGCGAGAGATCCAGTAGATTCTCCAGCTCCATGATCTCCAGTATCTCCGCGTTAAACCCGGCCCCCCGGTCCTGAACGGCAATTTCCTTAAACTCCTCCCGAAGCTTCTGGATCTCTGTGACCGCCTCGTCCATTCTCTTCTGAGTCCGGTAAACACCGACCTTGTCCATCATCACCTCATGCATCTGCTGCATGATCGGCCCCACATGACGACCACCTTCACGGTTTCGCAACGTCACCAGCCGCTTTCGAGCGTGATCCGCATCGGCCTCAGTGGCCTTGGGAGCAGAAGCACCCTTCACGTACTTCGCAATGTGCTGCCCCGCCCGACGGCCAAAGACCACCAGGTCCACCAGACTGTTCGTCCCCAGACGGTTGGCCCCGTGTACCGAGACACACGCCGCCTCACCGGCGGCGTAGAGCCCGTCGTAGACCACCTTACCCGTATCCACCCGGCCGTCCACATCCGTGGGGATTCCCCCCATAGCGTAGTGGGCCGTCGGCTGCACCGGCATCGGCTCTTTCGCCGGGTCCACATCCAGATAGGTACGGCAGAACTCGGCAATATCGGGAATCTTCTTCTCCACCACCTCCCGGCCAAGGTGACTGGCATCGAGCCAGACGTAGTCGTCAATTTTCTTGTCCCCCCGGACACCCCGCCCGGCGGCTATCTCAGTCATAATCGCCCGACTCACCATGTCCCGGGGAGCCAGGTCAAGCATCGTCGGTGCGTAGTGCTCCATAAAACGCTCACCGTCCCGGTTCTTGAGAATTCCCCCCTCACCGCGAACACCCTCGGTAATGAGAATACCCATCCCCCGGATACCCGTCGGATGAAACTGGAAAAACTCCATGTCCTCCAGAGGAACCCCCGCCCGGGCCAGAATTGCCGGACCGTCACCGGTGTTGGCGTGGGCGTTGGAGGTGATCTTGAACATCCGACCAAAACCGCCGGTGGCAAAAAGGACCGCCTTCGCCTGAAAGACGTGCAGCTCACCCGTCTCAAGTTCAAACGTCACAACCCCCCGGACCGTAGTGCCCTCCAGAAGCAGATCGACAACCTGAAACTCGTTGTAGAACTGCACATCGTTCTTGATACACTGCTGGTACAGCGTCTGCAGAATCATGTGGCCTGTCCGGTCGGCGGCGTAACAGGACCGGTGCACCGGCCCCTCACCAAAGTGGTGGGTGTGACCACCAAAGAGACGCTGGGCGATCTTCCCGTCCTCCAGCCTGCTAAACGGCAGCCCCCTGTTTTCCAGATCGTATACCGCCCGGACCGCGTCCTCAGCCAGTATCTTCGCGGCGTTCTGGTCAACCAGATAGTCACCACCCTTGACCGTGTCAAAGGCGTGCCACTCCGGAGTGTCCTCTTCCACATTCCCCAGAGCCGCACCGATACCGCCCTGAGCAGCACCGGTGTGACTCCGTTGAGGATAGAGCTTACTGATCACCGCCGTCTTCGCCGTCTTGCCCGCTTCCAGCGCCGCGTACAGCCCGGCACCACCGGCACCAACAATCACCGCATCGTATTCATGTACCAAATCGGCCTCCTGTTAAACCTACCACCGTACTAATCAATCTCTCTCTCAATATAAAACGGGACCCCCCGGAGAGCAACCACAAAAAAGCCGGCCCATATCAACGATACAGACCGGCACCACACCACGGAGGTCACAACAGCGCGGGTCAACCCGGCGTATAGATCCCTTCCAACGTTTTCACCCCTTCCTGCACCGCAACAGCCGACGCATCCAGGGATTTTTTTTCTTCATCGCTCAGCTCAAGCTCATAGACCTTCTCCACACCGTTACGGCCCAAAAGAACCGGCACACCCAGAAATATATCCCGGTGACCGTACTCACCCCGAAGATAGGCACTGGCGGCGACAAACCGTTTTTCGTCCTTTATCATCGCCTCTACCATCTTCGCCACACTCGCCGCCGGAGCGTAGTAGGCACTGCCCGTCTTCAGATAGCCCACAATCTCGGCACCACCGGTCCGCGTCCGCTGCACCAGCTCCTCAATAGCCGCCGTATCCAGAAGCTCCGTCAGCGGAAAACCGGCCACAGAAGTGTACCGCGGCAGCGGCACCATGGAGTCACCGTGACCGCCTAAGACCATGGCCATCACATCCTGAGGCAAGACAGCCAGCCGCTCGGCGATAAAGTACTGAAACCGGGTAGAATCAAGAATACCCGCCATACCAACCACCCGCTTCAGGGCAAACCCGCTCTCCCGGAGCGTCACCATGGCAATGACATCCAGAGGATTACTCACCGCAATCACCAGCGCATTCGGCGCGTACCTCGCAATAGCCTGAGCCGCCTGCTTGGCGATATTCACATTCGTCTTTAATAGATCCATCCGGTCCATACCCGGCTTCCGGGCCATACCCGCCGTCATGACCACCACATCACTGTCGGCAATCGCCGCGTAGTCATTGGACCCCACAATAGTCACATTGTAATCACGGGACGGCGCCGCGTGCATAAAGTCAATCGCCTTACTCTGAGGCATACCGGGCACCACATCCACCATGACAATATCGGCCATGTTCTTTTCGGCTATGTAGTACACCGCAGTGGCACCCACATTCCCGGCGCCGATGACAGATACCTTACTCATTCAAGACTCCCATACCCACACTCCTCATCGTCCACACCTTCCCATCGCCACTCATCGTCCACACCTTCCCAACACTCATCACCAGCCACACCGTCACCAGCAGCAGAAAATCGCCTGCAGCTCTTCAGCCGACTTTTTCAGCACACCCACCTGCTCTTCCGAAAGCTCAGGTTCCAGCACCCGGACAACGCCAGTCCACCCCAGCACCACCGGCAGACTCATGGCCACATCCTTGATCCCGTACTGCCCGTCCCAGACAAAAGAGACCGGCAAAATACGCCTCGTGTCCCAGGCGATCGCCTGCACCACATCAGCCGCCGCCGCCGAAGGCCCGTAGTAACTGGACGCCCGTTGGGACATCTCTACAATTACGTCCCCGGCATTCCGAGTCTCCTCAAAGACCGCCTCCAGCTCATCCGCCTCCATCAGAGCAGAAACAGGGACCCCGCTTACCCGACAGTACTCCGCCAGCGGCATCATCCGGGTAGAATGGCGGCCGATCACCGTGGCCGAGATCGTCTCCGTCGCCATCCCCAGCACCCGACCCAGGGCAAACCGCAGCCGCGTACTGTCCAGAACACCGCCCAGACCAATCACCCGACTCGCCTTCAGCCCCGACGTCTCCCGAAACCGCATCACCATCACATCCACCGGTTCCGTGGCAATCACCACCGTCCCGTCGTAAGCCTTCATCTTTCCGGCAAGCTCGTCCACAATTTCCACATTTTTAAGGTACAGATCTTCCCGCTTCATACCCGGCTCACGCACCGAACCCGCAGTAATCACCGCAATATCCGTATCCGCAATATCCTCAAACGAGTCAGACCCCCGGATCCCCCGCTGGTAGCCCCGTATCGGCGCCGCCTCCATCATGTCCAGAGCCTTCCCCTTCGCCATACCTTCCTGAATATCGTACATAACAACATCCCCGATATTCCGCTCAGCGATGAAGAACGCAGTGTTGGCACCCACATTTCCGGCACCCACAATCCCGATTTTAGCCATTCATATCTCCCGTCGTCCGCCAAGTATACCCACCCACTGCCCCTACAGCCAAGAGATTCGGTCAACAATTTCCCGAAATATCCGGAATTTGCCGGGGACGGGGCCCCGGCGAACTCACGTTCAGCGCAGTTCTCCCTGTACACCGCAAGGGCCACCCCTCCGCCGGGCACCAGTTCCCTCAACCCCCTTCCTGCCGGAAAACCCCCTCAACCGCCACCGTCAGACCGGGAAAGCGGGCCGACACCGCCGGGCGCCCCTAGCATGTACACCACCCCGTCAATCAGCTCGTACCGCTGCTCGCTCTCCTCGGTCAGCTCCAGAAACTCCCGGTAAGTGACCCAACCCGACGGCCTCCCATCCGTACCACCCTCACCCTCCAGGCCGCCTGCCCGCCCCTCACCGTTCCGGGGCCACGACAGCAGCAACGCCCGCTTCTTGCCGTTTTTCTTAACGATAATCTGTTCCTTCCGGCACAACTCCAGATACTTGCCAAAGTTATTCTGCAACTCCGTAGACGTCACCAACATGCCCCGTCCCCTATTAGCTAATTAATTACAGAAATTGGTAGAACGACGGTTGGGAACTCTTGAGAGTTATGCAGTTCACCGTCATCATAAAAGGATCGGAGGAAGCTATGGCCGACATACATATCAGAAAGATCGATGAACAAATGTACAGCGCGCTGAGTGCTCGGGCGAAGCGTCACGGCGTATCTGTGGAAGAAGAAGTCCGGCACATCCTTCGGTCCGCCGTTAGTGCCCCGGAAAAGCTGGATACGCCTTACCCGGTACTCGCCTGGGACGACCACCTGGCAACGGCGGTCACCGCGCCAGGTCGAAGCTCCGGAGAAACCGTCTATGCGGACCGGAATGGGCGCTGGTAAGGCCGGCGAACGGGTCTGGCCCGCTGGGGTGAGGGAAGAACCAGGCGGAGCGGGCTCCGCCGCAGCAGAACGTAAGTTCATAATTCAGAATTCAAAAAACGTTTGCCTTTCTACCGGCGCCGTGGGTATATAAAAAGAGACGCAAGAGACAGGACGGAGGAGAACATGGCAGGAACCGACGGCGGGCAGGTACGCTTTGAATCAGACTCGATGGGACAGGTTGAGATACCCGGATGGGCCTACTGGGGCGCCCAGACCCAGCGGGCGGTAGAGAACTTCGGGGTCAGCCCTGCGCGCATCCCCGTCCCCATGATCCGCGCCCTGGGGCTCATCAAGAAACACGCCGGAGTCGTCAACGGACGCCTCGGCCTGGTGGACTCCAGACTCACCGATGCCATCATCCAGGCCGCCACGGAGATAACCGAGGGGAAGTGGGACGGCCACTACCCCATTGACGTCTTTCAGACCGGCAGCGGCACCAGCTGGAACATGAACACCAACGAGATCATCGCCAACCGGGCCAACGAACTGCTGGGAGAGCCCCTGGGCACCCACGCACCGGTTCACCCCAACGACCACGTCAACCGGGGCCAGTCCTCCAACGACGTCATCCCCACGGCGATCCACATCGCCAACCGGGTAGAAGCAGAGGGCCTCCTTGCAGCGGTAAGCCACCTGGCGGCGGCGCTGAGGAAGAAGGAAAAAGAGTTTGCCGGACTGGTAAAACTGGGGCGCACCCACCTGCAGGACGCA
>JBAYPC010000045.1:0-10826 GCA_041677905.1 Alkalispirochaeta sp.
ACGATTCTTTGGATATCTGCTTACTGGTAGTACCCGAGCCGACCAGCGCGTGGAACCCGCTCAGACTTCCACAGGCGATAATCAGCGGTACCACCGGCCAGAAAGGACTGGGCTTTCCACCGGAAATAATCGGTGCAAACCGGGTGAACGCCGGAGCACTGAAACCGGCAAAACCGGAAAGAGCCGCCAGACCACCCAGGATAAGACCGATGTACAGCAGATAGCTGTTCAGATAGTCCCGGGGCTGTAGAAGTACGTTAACCGGAATAGCCGCTGCAATGATGATGTAGACGAACATGATGATAAACCACGTTCCCCGTCCGGCGACGATGGGCATTTTTTCCGCCAGGTAGATCGTCAAAAGCAGCATGACCAGACCGATGACCGACGCCAGGGTGAAGTTCATCTTTACCCGGTAGATCAGTACACCAAGGATGAGTGCCGCAGCCAGCAACAGGATGAAGTTGGTCGGAACCGCCGGGTTGCCCAGAAACAGACCACCGATAACCGCCGAAAAAGCACCGATAATCAGAATCAGAATCATGAAGACGAGCCAGTAAAAGAGCGTACCCGTCCGTTTGGTGATAAGGTCCGACGCGACAAACTGGATCGACTTACCGTCATACCGAACCGATGCCATAATCGCCAGATAGTCGTGAACGGCACCAATGAAGATATTCCCGAACCATATCCATGCCAGTGCGGGCAGCCAGCCCCAGGCCATGGCGATTACAGGACCGACAATCGGCGCAGCACCCGCTACAGACGCAAAGTGGTGCCCGAAGAGGACCGGCGTCTTGGCGGGAATGTAGTCAACCCCGTCAAACAGACGACTCGCCGGTGTCTCAATACTGTCGTCGGCCTTGACAACACTCGTCTCCAACCGTTTCCCGTACAGGAAATAGAGAGCGATGTAGATCACAACCGCGACAACTACGATAATTGAGGACATATAACCTCCTGAAAGAGTAGGTGTGGTATCAACTAAATCGTACCCCCCCTTTATGCAGCGGTCAAGGAAAAAACAAGAGCAGCCACCCTCTCAACATCCAATTTTATCCAATTTTGCTGGGGAGTAACAAAAACCGTCACCGAATTCCGACGAGAATCCAGAGTAATCTGGTTAAGATTCTTGATTTCACTGATTTTTGGTAATATTGAACGCAAGCGTTCTGCGATGATCGGATTGTAGTAGTAGAGCGTATATACCTGTCCATCCTGCTCAACGGTCTCTTCACGCCAGTCGTCGTCGTGTTCGACCGACGACCAGCGGGAGACGGTACAGTTGGTATGAACCAGGGCTCCAACCCCCGCCGGAAGAGTTCCTGGAAAGTGAAACGTCAACTTCAACAGGTCCTGTCGCCCCAGCATCCGGGCTATGGGCAAGTAGAGCGGCGCATACCGCGGCAAGAGGGTGAGAATACCCTCCACCCGGTCAACCGGACCGTCAAGGTTGTATTCAAAGCCGTATCCCAGTTCCCTCCCCAGAGTGACGTACTCCGGCGCAACCGGCGAAAACTGTTCTTCCAGAATACGGATGTACAACTGAGCGCGGGTTCGGTTGAACCGCCGACCAACTACAACAGCTATACCCAGACCGACAGACAACAGGACTATAATGGTGAAACCCATACAGCCATCGTACACCTACATCGCGAACCCGGACAGAACTATCTTGACAAGCCGTTCTCCTTGACAGGACCGTGGACGGCATACATCCTTCTCGCTTCATGGACTACTTCACACACCCCTCACTCAGCCGAGGACTGATCACCTACATCGGAAACAAGCGGTCCCTGCTGCCGTTCATCTCCCAGGGCATAGACCGGATCGAGGCGGAGACGGGACCGGTCAGGACCATGGCCGACCCCTTCGCCGGATCGGGAGTGGTCGGCAGACTGGGCCGTCTCAGGGGGGCAACAGTCGCCTCCGGGGATATGGAAGAGTACACCAGACCCTTCGGCCGCTCCTTTCTGGAGGTCCTGCCGGAAGAAGTAGAAGAACTGTTTTCACCTACCGGGGGCTACCGACCCACCCTGGACTACCTGAACAGCCTGCAGGGACCGGACCGGGAAGAAGACGCCCTGTTCAGCAGACACTACGCACCTCGTTCCACCGAAGAAGCCGACCCCAACCGGGAACGCCTCTTCTACACCCGGGAAAACGGCCTGCGTATTGACGCCGTCCTCGCCGCAATTCACCGCGACCTGCCCCTGTCGCCCCTTGCCCGGGACGTTCTCCTGGCAAGCCTCCTGGTAGAGATGAGCGTTCATAACAACACCTCCGGCGTCATGAAGGGGTTTCACCACGGCTGGGGCGGTCGGGGCGGTGACGCCCTCTCCAGGATCATGGCACCGATCGAACTGGAGGTGCTGCCGTTTATCACCGGCCCCCGGGGACACACCTGGGTGGGACCGGCGGAGGAGTTTTTCCCGGCCATGGAAGCGGCCGGATTCGGACCGTTTGATCTGGTCTACGCCGATCCGCCCTACAACATCCACCAGTACGGCGCCAACTACCACCTTCTGACCACCGCCGTCCGGTGGGATTTCTACGACCCCGGGCCGGTCCGTCCGGGCGCTCGGGCGGGCATTCGGACGGACCACTACCGCTCCGACTTCTGCAGCACCCGGGGCAACCGCGCCCGGGACGCCTTCGCCCGGTTTCTTGAGGCGGCGCGGTGCCGGAACCTCCTGGTCTCCTACAACAACGACGGGATTATCGACGCCAGGACGATGGTAGACCTTCTGGGTGAAGACGGGATCAACACCGTGCAGCTGCTGAGCCGGGAACACCACAAGTTTCGCGGAGGTAAGGCGACCCAGAGCGCCCTGAAGACCGACGAGTACCTCTTTGTCGTCCACCGAGGCGTGCGGCAGAGCCGAAGGGACCGGGAAAAGCTCTACGGTGACGTAGAAAGAATGACCCTCCACCGGCAGCTCCACGACCGTTTTCTCCTGCCCTCCCACTGGACCGCCCTGGGCGGGACCGCCGACAAGGGACGCCGTAGCGGGAACCCCGTCGGGTCACCGTGGACACTGGCCACCCCCGGAGGCAGCCGGATAGTCCTGTCACCGGAACTGCGGGTGCTGAACGTGACCCGGACAGATCACGACGTGCCGACAGATCACGGAGTACCGACGGGTGACCATAAGCTCACCAGAATGGCAGAGAACGCAAGCGGCACCGTAGTCCAGGCCGTTGAAGAACTCGTCCTCCAGAACGAACTGGAAACGGCGGTCTTTCTTTTGCAGAGATTAAAAATACGGAAGTACCGAACAGACTTTCTCCGGCTGGCCGCTCTTATTGCCCAAGCCGAACCGGACAGCGCCACCCGGCACCGACTGGAAGAGCTGACAACCCGGGTAACCGGAAATACCGGTACCGGTAACAGCGTTACCGGAGATATTGACCCTGCAGGTCCACCCCGGTCACCCCGGTAACCTCGACGTTGACAACTTCGCCGGGAGCCACGTGCGCCGGAGCGTTGTGCACCACCACCAGACCGTCTACATCCGGTGCCTGCAGCGGAGAGCGCCCCAAAAGGATAGAAACCCCTTCGATACGTTCTTCTACGAGGACCTGTAACGAACGGCCCACAAAGCGACGAAGGCGGCGATGGACAATTTCCTGCTGCAGCAGTTCAACTCGGGACTTCCGTTCAGCCGTCGTCGCCGGTGCTACCGCCGCGGCCATGGCCGCGGCGGGCGTTCCCGTCTGGGGACTGAACTCAAACACGCCAACCCACTCCAGCTCAGCCTGAGCCAGAAAATCCAGAAGCTCGTCGACATCCTCCTCGGACTCACCGGGAAAACCGACGATAAAGCTCGATCGGAGGGCAACATCGGGAAGGCGTCGGCGAATGTCACCCACAAGCCGCAGATAGGATTCGGCATCACCGGGACGGCCCATGCGCCGTAAGATGTTTCTGGAAGCGTGTTGAAATGAAAGGTCGAAGTAGGGCACCAGACGCCCGTCGGACGCGGCGATGTCAAGCACTTCCACGGGAAAAGTGTCGGGGTACAGGTAGAGGGAACGGAGCCAGAAATCCCCCTCTTCCTGGAGCAACGTCCGCAGCAGTGCCGGGAAACCGCCGGTACCGTCACGGCCGCCAGTTTCGTCGTGCCAGGCGGCCAGATCCTGGGCAATCAGGTTGAACTCGTGGATGCCCCGCCGCCGCAAACCGCGGAACTCATTCAGGATATCTGACGTTGTCCGAGTCCGCAGACGGCCCCTGATTGAGGGTATGGCGCAAAAACTGCAGTTATGCTCACATCCCTCGGCGATTTTCACGTATACCGACCCGGGATGGGACAACAGACGCCCCCGATCTACGGCGGCAAGGCGGCCGTTACCGTCGGGCAGCCGGACAAGGGGCCCATCCCCGGGGCGCCGGTCTTTCAAACGCCGGACAAACGACACCACCTCCTGGGGTTCCCGGTTGCCGAAGACGCCGACAACTTCCGGCAGCCCCTCAACCAGTTCGTCGGCAAAGCGTTGGGCCATACACCCGGACAGGGCCACCGGTGTCTCCGGGTACGCCGCCAACAGTGAGAGCGTTGTATCAATAGACTCCTGTTGGGCCGGTTCGATAAAACCGCAGGTATTTACAATAATCAGGTCCGACCCGTCGGGATCGTCGACCCAGGACCAGCCGTCGTCTTCCAGGCAGCGTCCCATAATCTCCGCGTCTACCTGGTTTTTGGCACATCCCAGGTTCTCTATGTATACCGACGGCATAAACTATCCGATGTCACGCTGCTTTAGTACTGAGGGAGAAGTTCCAGCTGGTATCCGCCGTTGGAGACATCGCCCCAGCGGATCACGGCGGCCACCACCTCACCCTGGTCGCCCAGGTCTACCGGCGTACCGGCCACCCTCAGGCGGACGTTCCCGGCATTGGAAGCCCATATCCGCACCATCTCCTCCGCGCTGGAACGCAGGAAATCTCCGTTCTGGAGCAACCGCTCTTCCCGGGGTTTGTCATCCACTTCCCATCGGAACATCGTCATTCCCCGAAAATCTGCTTCGATGAAGTACTCTTCCCGGTCGGGCAGCTGAGCCACAACCCGAGGCTCCTCCCGGCGACTCGGTTCATTTGTCTGTCCAAGGGCAAGGTCAATCCGGTCGGAATCGGTAACCACCCCGGCTCGAGGCACCTCTTCAGTACTCTGGGCGAGAACCCGGTCGATCCGGACCACCGCTTCCGGTGTCTCCTGACCGTTGAGATAGATCTGCCGCACCGCAACGTTGATGTCACCGCTGCCCTCACCGGTCAGGTCGAGAAGACGGCGCTCCCCCTGTCCCAGGTGGACAATTCCCGCTTCGCTGCCGAAGGCCACCCGTTCACCGATTTCGAGAAACTCAAGAATCGCCTCTTCCCCGTCGACGGGAATGGCAACCCGGTCACCTTCAGTAAATCGGCGCTCCACAAACTGCTCCCGCAGAGAAAAAACCGCCCGTTCTTCAGGGGTTTCAACTTCGCTGCGTCGGGCGGAACGTTGGGGCAATGAAAGTGTACCGGTGATAAAAAGCGCCGCTACACCACCGACGGCGAGAAAAGCAGCCACCAGGACAAGCAGCTTGACCGGTACCGGCCTGAACCGTCTTGTATCCAGAAGTTCGTCTATTGGAGCGGGTTGTTCCTGTAGTTTGACGTTGCGGTAGAGGGTGATGATCTCATCACCGTCCAGCCCCAGGTACGCCGCATAGGTACGGAGAAATCCAAGCAGGTACGCCTCACCGGGAAACTGATCAAAGTCCTCCGCCTCCATCGCCTCGATAAACCGCGTGGTCATATGGGTATCCCGAACAACCTGTTCGACTGTGACACCCTTGTTGGTACGGGCAGAAGTGAGTTTGTCCCCGATGGATTCCATAGTCAGCCCTCACCTTCAAACAGAAAGCTCTCAAAGACGTTGGCTGTTGGAGGCCCCTCGTACTCAAAGCGACCTTCTGGAATTCCCCTGTTTGTCTCTATGTTCTGAAAATCGAACTGGACTTCCTCGTAATTTGCGGTGACACCGATGATACGACGGATGCGGAACGCCTGATCGATGGAGAGAATAAGCTGCCGGTACCCTTCATTGCTGTTCCGCCAGTTCAACCGGAGCTTGGTGACCATTACATCCGATCCCTCAGAGAGCGGAGTCAGTTCAGGTGAGTCGAGATAGGCGATGCTGTAGTTCCGACGCAGAAGGTTAAGACCCTGTTCACTTGCCAGAGCAGCCAGCGATTCGTCACTCCGGCGGCGCAGCGCCTGCTTGAGGACGACGTTGTACTGGGGAATGTACACGTGCATTGTCTCGCCGTCGGAGACGAGGACCTGCCCCTCAGGATCGGTAAAATCAATCCGGATTTTGTTGGGAATGCGGTACTCGACGGTCCCCTTAGAGACCGTATCCTCCCTGGTAATTGTGATATTGGCGGTGTAGCTTTCTACTTCGCCATAACTGGCGGAAACCTGGTCAAAAAAGGCGACGGCCGTCTGTATTTCCTCGGCGGTGAGTGCGGCTGCCGGTATCAGCAGAGATACAATGAAAATCAATCTACCCAATGTCTTTATATCCATATGCAATAGAGAGTAGTCTAATTACTTGTTCCCGTTTGTCAACAACGTAGTGGCGGGAACACTATCCCCGTCGCCGCAGGGCGTCCCTGATCTGGGCGGCCCGCTCGTAGTCTTCGGTGTCAACGGCGTCCTGCAGCTCCTGCTCCAACCGACTCCGGTCATCGGTCGGCTCCGAAGCAGAACCATCGGTATCAGTTGCAGTTTCATCGGCATCGGTATCGGTATCGGAATGGCGGGTCAGTTTTCGCTGCAGCGCCCGCAGGTAATTCACCGACCTGATGCGCTCAAACTGGAATGCCGGAGTGTCGATTTCTCCCAGAGATTCTATGTGAGCTACCGCTTCGTCCAGAACAGACTGAAAATCGCCTTCAATCGCGCCGTTGGCTATACCGATTGCCCGAGCAGCGGCGTGCATGCGCAGTATGTACGGGCGGAACTGGAGCACCCCCGTCCGGGCGTCTTCGTTTTCACAGTACCGTTCCACCAGGTCACAGAGGTCGAGGTTGTGCGTGGTATCTCTGACGACCATTTCGTAGTAGTTCAGCTGAAAGAGCAGGAGATAGCGATAGTAAAAAAGCACTCCCTCGGCCTGAAGCTCCGAGGCCTCTTCCAGGGTTATCTGGAATCCCGCTTCACCGCCGGTTTCGACGATGTGTCGACGCAGCCGGTCCTGAACGTGGTTGAGCACCGTCTCAAAACCGTAAGGCCTGACGCCGTCGGGGCGGCCCTCCAGTTCGTACTGTTCTATGCCGAGAGGTTGTCGTACCTGTAACACCCTTCGACCGTCCTGAGCGACGATTATCCTCATCGCCTGTCCCGGATCGTATGGCCATGCGTTCAGGATATCTGTAAGGTCTTCCATAGTATTCCTGTCCCTAAGGTACCGCCACACCACCCTTCCCGGCTACCCGGCTACTTAGCTACTCGGCCGATTCTATTGTCTGCGGGCGGTCAATGCCGTAGTATACCGTCATGTTTGTCATTTCATTGGGGGGATCAATCGTCGTCCCCGACAATCCCGACAGCGATCTAATCCGTGCATACCGGACCATCTTTCAAGACCACATCGACAGTACCGGGGATCGAATGATCGTCATTGTCGGCGGCGGTGCCACCGCGCGGAAGTACCAGGCCGCATTCAGGGAAGCCGGCGGAGACAGCGCCACAGCGGACGCCCAGGACTGGATCGGCGTTATGGCGACCCGCCTCAATGCGGAACTGATGCGTCACGCCCTGGCGCCACACTGTTCGGATCCGGTGGTCTACGACCCCACCGGGCCTATCTCTTTTGACGGGTCCCTTCTGATCGGGGCGGGCTGGAAACCCGGTTTCAGCACCGACTACGACGCAGTTCTTCTTGCGGAACGGTACGGCGCCGATACGGTGGTGAATCTGAGCAATATCGCCCAGGTGTACTCGGCCGATCCCAAAACGGACCCCGACGCAGTTCCCCTTGACCGGGTCACCTGGACCGAGTTCACCCGAATCGTGGGGACCAAATGGACGCCCGGTAAGAACCTGCCCTTTGATCCGGTCGCCACAAAACGCGCCGCTGAACTGAACCTTCGGGTGATCGCGGCGGACGGCAAGAATCTGGACAACACCCGGGCCATTCTTCAGGGGAGACCGTTCTTCGGTACGACAATCGGGGGGTAACGCCTTCTTATCGAACCATCCGGTCCAGCACGGCGTTGCTCACCGGATTGGGGAGAAAATCGGCAGGCAGAGTCACCAGGAACCGAGACAGCTCCGGCGGGCCAAGTCCTTCGGCCACGGTAATGGCCCGGTCATATTCTCCCAGCTGCCGGTGAAGCTCCGCAAGGCGAAGTCGAGGGCTGGGGCCGTCAAGAGATCCGTCAAATGAACCACTGTCGGGAATACCACTCATACCGGCTATGGCACGCCGCGCTTCGTCATCCCGTCCCGTCGACACCATCGTCTCAGCCAGACGCAACAGGATACGGTTGTACTCGTCATTGCCGGAGATAAGCCCGCGAAGCCGATCAAATTCGTCGGGTTGACCGGTGTAGAAATAGACTGCCGCCAGATCAGAGAGAATCCGGATCCGATCCGCCGGGTCTGTCCGACCCAGTTCAACGCCGTTCAACAAGTCGGATATAACCGATCCAATGACCCAGTCCGGATGCCTGTGCGCCCGTTCCCGGAGAAACTCCGCCGAAATCAAGGCCCGCAGCGTCGGATCGGATATCTGAACCATCTGGGCGTACACACTGTCGTATCTGTCTTCCCCGGAGAGCGCCAGAGCTGCCATACCCTGCCCCCGGATACGCATACTCTGGGGACTGACATTGGACAGAATAACCTCAAGAACCGCCTCAGCCCGACCACCCTCTACGCTGTCGATACGAACAGCCCCGGTGATTATATCCTCCAACCGGAAGTACGACGCCCTGTCCACGATAAGCCCTTCCTGTGCCCGGCGACGAGCCTGGTCCAGAAGAGACGCGACGTCACCCATCCGGTCCAGCCGAATGCTCAATTCGGCCAGTCGGATACTCAGGCTCGAGGCGATAAGAGGGGCCGGAATCACCGGTAGTGCGGCTATACTCTGCTGTACCACCGGATTGAGAGTTCTCAGGTCATCAAGACGGGCTATCTGTTCGGCCGTGTCTACCAGAGCCGACACACGAACGGTATCGTCGTTAAGCAGGTAGAACTCATCCAGCGTCCGCCGGAGAGAATCTTCATCAAGGTTGGGGTTTGCCAGCTGCGCTTCCAGAACCCTTCGGAGTATCTTCGCCGATTCAGCATCATCGTCGTCGCTGAATTTGCCAATATCCGTGAGTATCTCCGAGGTGTACCGTTGTGCAGTGGGAGCGGCGAGCTCATTAACACCGGCCAGAGCGTGCCACGCAATCAACCGGTCAACCCGTACCGCCGGTGCCAACACAAGACCGCCGGCTTTCGCCGCCAGGATATGCTCATCCAGGTTTCGAAGCACCCCTTCAGCGCGGTCGATTCGGGACGTCTCGGTGAACTGTAACGACGCCTGGGAATAGACCCGTATGATATCAGCCGGCGGTGCGTCCTGGACCAGTATGAAGGCGACGTCAAAGTGCCTTACCCCGGAAAAATAGGGGTCAGGGATCGGTACCGAATCGTTGACGGAACGGCAGCTTCCCAGAGTCAGAACTGCAAGGACTAAGACAGCCAGTGTCAGACGCGCGAGTGCCGGACGAGCCGGTAATACTGTCGGTAGTTGAATGCGGCGCCGGCAGCCTGGGGAACAAAAGCTCCTGCCCGCGGTCGGATGCTTTCGGCCACAATACCCTGCATTTCCCCCGTCTATCATCGTTCGAACGAACATAGGCGATTACATTCTTTTGGTCAACGAGATACAATGGTCCCGATGTTTCACTCTCAGAATTTTCTCGCACAGGAACGGCATCTCCACAAGTCTCATCCACCCGATTCAGACGGATATTTCAGAGCCCTCCGGGAAGCCCTGGGACGTCATCTCTCGCAGTTTTCCGACGAGATGGTCTCCGATACCTTTGACTTCGCTATAGCCCGCGGCACTGACACGGCAGAAGCAATTCAGCTTATGGCGGATATTATCGACCTGTTGTGGATGCAGTACGACGATCAGAACGACCCGTTTGTAATCCAGGACTGGGAATACGTTCGGGAACTGATCAACGAAAACGCAACCGAGCTGGATATGGACCTGGTACAGTACGTGATGGAACGCGTCGTAGACCACGGCGCGATCTGAGATAAATTGCGATGCCGATCAACAGAGACGGTCCGCCGGAGCAGTCGGTTCAGGCGGTCGGCAGGAGCCGTCGTTATAGACGGTCGGTACAGGTGGTCCGCAGGAGCGGTGGACCGCCAGGTCGGTCCCCAGAGCCCGTCCGCAGCGCCCGTCCTCGGACTTGCGAAGTCTCACCGATACGGGTGAGCCTCTCTCAAAAGAGTAATTTTGAAAGAGGCTCCATACGTGGTCGTAATTTCAAAAATCCTTGATATTTGAAATTACCTCAGGTAATATAGCCCCACATTTCTGACAAGCCGGCGTGGCGGAATTGGTAGACGCAGCAGACTCAAAATCTGCCGCCCGCAAGGGTGTGGGAGTTCAAGTCTCCCCGCCGGTAAGAATCAGGCTACAACTTTACAGCTCGCCACTTACTCAGTTCCCTTTTCCCACCGTCCGACTATTTCGGGCGCGGGGAGACTTGAACGTAGCAAGGCGTGTACCGCAGACGCGCAGCGGCGAGGAACACGCCGAGGCGGA
>JBAYPC010000046.1:0-10758 GCA_041677905.1 Alkalispirochaeta sp.
CGTATCTACCAGGGGACTCGTCGGTCTAGGCTGCCAGGCGGGATAACCTTCGGCAAAACGGGGGCTTCCACCGGCAAGACGGATCGTTGCCGCCACCGATTCTGCCGCAGCTGCAATGAGGCTGCCCCGGGACGACCGTTGGCTGGTGAGTGCAGAAATGGTTCCCTCTTCAACCCGCATGGCGGCAAAGTTGGTGGAGGTCTCCACCAGGCCTTCCACCTCTTTGCTCATTCCCAGAACACCGTTCGGCATGGCACGCATGAAGTCGATCATCCGCCCGGTATCCTCACTGTTCAACGACCGGGTCGGCATATCCACGGCAGCCGACTCGATCGTCAGCGCCGGATCGACATCACCCAGCTCATCACGAGCAGTAACGCCGAACTCCGCACAGACAGACTCGATGGTATGTACCTGGTCCGCCGGTACCAGGACGATCGCCCGGAACTCTCGGGGGATGGCGTTGTGTTTGTCTCCGCCGTGAATATCGGCCAGAAGGACTTCCGGAACGGCATGCCGGAGTGCCGCCAGGAGCCGTCCGCCCAGGACCAGGCTGTTACCTCGTCCCAGATGGA
This sequence comes from Alkalispirochaeta sp., assembly GCA_041677905.1. Taxonomy (GTDB): domain Bacteria; phylum Spirochaetota; class Spirochaetia; order DSM-27196; family Alkalispirochaetaceae; genus Alkalispirochaeta. Next base: position 576 of record JBAYPC010000046.1, read on the forward strand.
TCTCAGCACCGGAGTGCCCTCCCTGAAGGCCGAGAATGCGGACTTCGACTGCCGTCAATGAACCGGTATCCTGCCAGACGCAGGGAAACGTGCCGTAGGTATTACGACCGCCGGCACAGCCGATACAAAAAAAACCCTCTTCTTCGCTGTCCAGATTTATGAGTGTTCGCCCGTTTATCAGCGACGGATCTAGTTTGAGTGCGCCGGTAAGGCCGGTCTCCTCGTCGACGGTGAACAGGCATTCGATCGGGCCGAAATCTCCTTTATCTTCGAGCACGGCCAGCATCATCGCCACGGCAATCCCGTTGTCCGCACCGAGGGTGGTGTTATCCGCCCGCAACCAGTCGCCTTCCCGGATCAGCTTGATTGGATCACGGTCGAAATCGTGGGTAGTCCCCATGTTTTTTTCACAGACCATGTCCAGGTGTCCCTGAAGGACCACGGTTTTTGCAGATGATCGGGAGGGTGCGGCGGGACGATAGACCACCACGTTTCCCACCGCATCGGTCTTATGAACGAGACCGAGACGCTGGGCCTCACCTATGACGTAGGTACGTATCGCCTCTTCTTTCTTTGAGCACCGCGGGATCGCCGAAATGGCGGCAAACTGTTTCCAGACCGCCTGGGGTTTCAGGTCGTGTATTACTTTGTCCATACCGGGAATTGTATGGGAAAGAACCCCGATGTACAAACGGATATCCCCAATGTGGGAGGAGCCCCCTCAGTCGAGGGCAATCTGGGCGGCCGCCTTTTCGACGATGAGTTTGTAGATATTTCCGAACGCATTTGCCCGGTTCGGTGTAAGCGTCGATTTGAGATCGACCGCCTCGGCAAACCCCTCAACTGCGTCCCGGGTCCCCGTGACGATGTCTTTGGGAGAAAGACCGTTCAGCGCTTCTATCATGTACGTCAAGAGCCCCCGTACAACATGAGCCTCCGAAGAACCGCGATAGTGCATACTGCCGTCCTGCAGTTCTCCGACGATGTAGACGTTACTGATACAACCGTACACGAAGTTGTCGTCTGTGCGCTCCGCATCGACGATACCCTCCAGCTCCTTACCTTTCTCGGTAATGGCCCGGTACATCTCGAGGTTGTCTATCTCGCGCATCATCAAAAGGTCCTCCGTCACGTCTCGGAGGTACTGTTTCATATCTTCCAGGGTCTTTGCACCCATAGGTTTACTCCTTCTTGCCAGGTATGCCGCACCTACTCCAGGGCCCAGGTTGTGGTGCCGTCCCGGTGGTCTTCCAGCCGGATACCCGCCGCTGCAAGAGTGTCTCGAATGCGGTCGGCTGCTGCAAAGTCTTTTGATGCCCGGGCAGATTTCCGAAGCTCAATCACCATTTCCATAACCGCCCCAAGGCGACTCTTTTCCGACTCACCGCCGGAAATACCTTCGGTATCAGGGCTCAATCCGAGAACGTCCCGGATAAAACCGCGTACGGTCCGGGCTGCGGCGACCTGTGTTCCGTGAGGGGCGGTCTTATGCTCGTCCCGGCCGGTGAGACGGATAAGGTCGAAGAGAGCCGCAACCGTTCGGGGCGTGTGAAAATCGTCACCCATGGCGGTCCAGCACGTTTCTACCAACCGCCGTACTTCATGGGTGTGGGTATCATCACCGATAATTTCCGACGGCAGCGGCACGGACATACCCCTCCGGGCGATGTCATCCACAGCGGGGCCCGCGACCGTCCGGGCACCAACAGTTTCCGCCCGGGCAGATTCAGCGGTACATCCAGCTTCGGCGGCGAGTTCTTCAGCCAGAAACTGTTCCGCGTTGTGCAGCCCCGCAATCAGGCGACGGTATCCCCGATCAGCGGCTTCCAGAGCCTCACTGGAAAAATCGACGGTACTGCGGTAGTGAGACTGCAGCATAAAAAAGCGCAGGACCATAGGCGAAAAAGACCGTTCCAGCCGCTCGTGGGTGCCTGCGAACATTTCGTCCAGGGTGATAAAGTTACCCAGACTCTTCGCCATTTTCTGACCATCGACCGTAAGCATATTGGAATGTATCCAGTAACGGGCAGGACCATGTCCGTAGGCTCCACGGCTCTGGGCAATTTCCGCTTCATGGTGGGGAAACTGCAAGTCCAGCCCTCCCCCGTGAATATCAAATTCTTCACCGAGATAGCGGGTGCTCATGGTTGTGCACTCCAGATGCCAACCGGGGAAGCCCTCGCTCCAGGGGCTGTTCCACCGCATGATGTGGTCCGGCTCTGCCCGCTTCCAGAGAGCAAAATCAAGGGGGCTGCGCTTCTCATCTTCACCGGTGATGGCTCGGGTGTTGGTCCGCAGATCATCAAAGACCTTTCCCGATAGTTTTCCATAGGAGGATTCGGAGCGGACGTATTTCTCCAGGTCGAAGTAGACCGAACCGTTTGATTCGTAGGCAGTTCCTGAATCGAGCAATTTCCGAACCAGATCGATCTGTTCCGGAATGTGTCCACTTGCACGGGGTTCTATAGAAGGCGACAGACAACCCAGCCGACGCATGCCGTCGTGATAACTTACGGTGTACCGCTGTACCACCTCCATGGGTTCTACCCGCTCCAACCGAGCCCGTTTGGCAATTTTATCTTCACCGGACAGTTCCTGTTCATCTTCCAGGTGACCGACGTCGGTGATGTTTCGGACGTAGCGGACCCGGTAACCGAGAAAACGAAGGAACCGGAAAACCGTATCGAACGCCACGGCGGTGCGGGCGTGACCGAGATGGGGGTCCGAATACACCGTTGGGCCGCAGACGTACATCCCCACAAAAGGCGGGTCAATAGGGTGAAAGGGTTCCGATGACCGGGAAAGAGAATTGTAAACGTGTAGTGTTACGTCGGAATAACGCGCTGCCTGATGCTTCATTGTAACCTGATCCATATGGGTAAACCGTACAGCCAAGTCGGACCGTTAGACAAGTGATTGCATTGCATTCCCGGACATCTCGGTATATTGTCATTCCAGTTACCGATGGACCAGTTAGTAATGGAGTTTTGGAAATGCGCTGTCCTAAATGTGGGTCCCTTGAAGATAGAGTAGTTGAATCCCGGGCTCTTGCCGACGGGAGGACCATCCGCAGGCGCCGAGAGTGCCTCTCCTGCGAGTACCGTTTTACTTCCTACGAGCGGATTGAAGAAAAACAGCTCATGGTCATCAAGAAAAGCAAAAACCGCCGCGAGCCCTTTGACCGGGGGAAGCTGGAAAAAGGCATCCAACAGGCAGTTCGGAAGCGGTCCGTCAGTCAGGGTCAGATACTGACGATGATCGACGAGCTGGAAGAACAGGCTATACGGGAAGGCATGGACACCCACGAGATTTCCTCAGCCCGGATCGGTGAACTGGTTCTCGAACGGCTGTACGATATCGACCGGGTCGCCTATATCCGGTTTGCATCGGTCTATCGGAACTTCGAAAATGTTCAGGAGTTTATCCGGGAAATCGAGGAGCTGACGCAGGAGTGAATCCGGTGAGCTGCCCCGGCGGGCAACCCACTCTCTATCTCTCCCGCACACGGCATCGGCTTCGGCATTCAACCGGCATCCAATCGACTTGTAATCGGTGTGTGATCTGTTTGTTATAGTGGCGAAGGGACTTGAACCCCTGACCGAGCGGATATGAGCCGCTTGCTCTACCAACTGAGCTACGCCACCGTTTGAACGAATGTGAGAGTATAGTAGGTGATTGGTGATTGTCAATCACCGGTAGATTCGGAACCGGTGAAACCGGCCTTGCTATGAGATGACCTACCCCTTTACCGAACCCGACAGCAAACCGCGGATAAAGTACTTTCCCATGAAAATAAAAATGAGAATAACCGGAAAAGCGGTGATAATCGCTCCCGCCATCGGCAAATTCCAACTCACGGCTTGCCCACCGGCAAGCTGCGACAACCCCACCGTCACCGGATTGGATGACTGTTTGGTGAGGGTAATTCCCCAGAGAAATTCATTCCAAATCTGGGTGAACTGCCAAATCCCCACCGTAACAAATCCGGGGACAGAGAGAGGCAGCATTATATGAGAAAAAATATAGAAGAAACCGGCTCCATCGAGGCGCGCCGATTCCAGGATATCATTGGGAATCTGGTCGTAGAAATTTCTGAAGAGCAGCGAGACGATAGGAATTCCATAGACGACGTGGGCCAGAATCAGGCCGGAAATACTTCCGTAAAGACCAATAGTCTTGAGCGTCTGGAAAAGGGGTATAAGGATGATCTGATAGGGGATAAACATCCCGAAGAGAATTAGAGTGAATATCAAATCGCTGCCCTTGAACTTGTTTTTTGAGAAAACATACCCGTTAATCGACCCGATAAAGGCGGAAATTATGGTCGCGGAGAAGCTGAGTATCAGACTGTTTTTCAGATTGGGACCCAGTAATTTCCAGGCTGTGGAGAAACTCTTGAGAAAGACCGGGTTTGGGAGGGACCAACTGGTTGCAAGGTTAATATCTGCAGGTTGTTTCAGGGAGGTAACTACGGTCATGTACACCGGCAACAGAAAAAGCACCGTGAAAAGACCGAGAACGCAATAGAGGATAATACGGTTGATGTACAGTCTTGCCGTTGGATGTTTCATACCGTCACCTCATTTCCCGGTGCGTATTCACAAGATACGGGATGATAAAGAACGCCGCCAGAATAAAAAGGATCACCGCCATTGCCGCTCCGACGGCAAAGTTATTGGCCCGAAAAGTGGTCAGGTACATGTTTATCGACGGATGCCCCGTATTTGCGTTGTCGGCTCCCGCCATGGCGTAAATCAGATCGAACATCTTGAGAGAAATATGTGCCAGAACAATTACTGCGCTCAATGTGATCGGTTTGAGGTTTGGAATTGCAATCTTCCAGTAAAAGAGAAACTCTCCCGCACCGTCTAACTGGGCGGATTCTTTCAGACTTTCCGGCAGGGCCCGTAAACCTGCCAGATAGAGTGCCATTGTATAACCCGCATACTGCCACACCGAAGCGATACTGATCCCCAAAGTGGCCAGATTATAACCGTGTAATTCCTCAACCGGGAGAATGGGAGGCAGTAAACGGTGCAATACGACTACATAGAGGACTGAAACACCCCAGATAATCAAATTGCGCAGACGGTGTTTGTCGCTTCTGGTTATGAGTTGCTGTAGAATCACAACGGTAAAAAAAATGGCTGCCGCAGTAAAAAAAATCTGCGGTAAATTTTGCCAGTTAAAAGAAAGAACTCTTTTTCGACTGCTGATCCAGAGAAAATCGACAGGCTCTCCTCCGAAAAACGTGGGAATGATGTTGAAACCACCACTTGGCGCAAAGAGCCACCGCCAGATCGTTCCGGTTACGATGAACGAAAGGGCCATCGGGTAGAGAAAGAGAGTTCGGAAGAAGCCCTCTCCACGTACTTTCCGGTCCAACAGAACGGCAAAGAAGAAGCCCAGGCTCAACGCTCCGGCCATCAGAATGATGGAATAGAATACGGCGTTGATGAGATCTTGCCGAAACCGACCGTGAATGAAGTTCGTAAACAGGTCCCGATAGTTCTGTAAACCGACGAAATTTTTCTGTGGGTGCAGCGACAGGCCGCCAAGGGCGTGCCCCCAGTCGGTTAGGGAAACGACGATGGTATTTCCGATAAACCCGTAGACGAATATACCAACCAGAAGGATGGACGGAAGCAAAATCACAATAGAGATAACTGTGTTCTTTCTCTGATCAATCATGAAATACCTTTGGCCTGAACAGCACAAGGGAAAGTACTGGGGGAAAAATCTCCCCCAGTATCAGAATGAATTAACGAATCATACCGTTTTGAATAGCGATTGCCTGACAGGCATTTGCCGCCTGTTGGGGATCACGGCTGCTGAGAAACATCTCCATCACAGTTGAAAAATCGTTCATGAAACCTTCATTGGCTACAACTCCATGGGCAAGGGAACCAACAATCCGGTTGGATCCAAAATCGGACGCGGCGGACCGGAGGTACGCGTTGTACAGCGACAGGTCCGAATCGGTTCGTGCGGAAATAGAGCCCTTAAGCGGGTTAAATGTATCGGAACCTTCGAGAGAACCACACGTTTTCAACCACGCAACAGCGGCATCGGGATTCTCTACCCCGACCGGGAGGCCAAAACTGTCGGCCAGAAACATGAACGTACCTTTTGTCTCCGGCGACGGTACCCAGCCGTAATCCTTACCCGGATCGAGATTCAGGGTTGTGGTCATATATCCGGCGGCCCAGTCACCCATGATATTAAACGCGGCCTTTCCGTTTACAACCATGTCCGTTGCCTGCTGCCATGAGAGGGACGCGGCGTCTTTGTTTGTATAGTCCAGGACTTTCGCAAAAGTTCTCCATACGTCCACAACTCTGTTATCGGTCCAGGGAATTTCCCCTTCCCACAAAGCGCTGTAATCTTCAGGCCCAAGAACACCTAATGCCACACTTTCCCACAGGTGGTTGACCGTCCATGTCTGACCAACTGAAAGCGGAATTACTCCCTTTGCCTGAAGTTGAGGAGCGATTTTCAGGAAGTCTGCCCAGGTCGTTGGCGCTTCGACACCCCATTTTTTCAGATTGGCCGGAATGTACCACATGACATTGGACCGGTGGATATTAACGGGAACAGACCATATCCCGTCGTCGGTACCGAGAAGTTTCAGAAGATCTTCAGGAAACACATCCGTCCATCCTTCTGCTTCAAAAAGAGGTGTAAGGTCCACCATACGTTCTGCAGTGACCCACGTACCGATAAGTTCCTGACCGGCGTGAACCTGGAACGATTCCGGGGGGTCGCCGCCCAGCATCCGTGTTTTGAGAACAGCCTTTGCATTTACACCAGATCCACCGGTAACTGTCGCGTTAATCACGTTCACCTTCGGATATTTGGCCTTGAATACTTTGATCAGAGCCTCCAGAGCGGGGCCTTCATCACCGGCCCACCACGAAAAAATCTCCAGATCGCCGGATGGAATGTTGTTGTTCAGTTGTACCTGCTCAACGGTTTTTTGTGTCCCGGAAGCGGCTTGCTCCGGGGTACCACTGGCGAAAAGTGGAAATATCAGAATTAGAGACGATAGACCCAAAAGGATCACCATTTGCGCAAGCTTTTTCATACTCGCTCCTTCTTAAGAATTTTAGGAAAAAAGGCGTGTTGCAAGGAAAAGACATTGAATGCGTTACAAACACCCCCGTCTATCTTCCTATAATTAACTGTAGGATCGAATACACGAGTTGTCAAATCACACGGAGTCGTTCAAAACGGTCTACACCAGGTTGTAACGTCGGGCGACTTCCATAAGCCGCCGGTTCCACCTGTTCTGCTTCTGAAACTGCAGTTTGTGGGCGTATTCGTCAATACGGCTGGTCCGTTCCTGTATCAGTTTGACCGACCGTCCCAGAACAGTGGCCCGGTCATCCCGGTCACCGGACCGTGCATCCGGCAGTACGCTGGAGTAGAGATAGCTGTACAACCCCGTGTAGGGGTCCAGGACAGAACGGTCACTTCCCCGAGTCAACGCGTAAAAAATCGGAACCGCTTCATCTTGCCGACCGATATGTGAAAGGGTCCATGCGTAAAAGGCGTTGAGAATACGCAAAAGCTCCGACGCGCCCTGCCGATCGGCTATCATGGTGTCCTCAATCGAGGCGAAACCGTCGTCCCAGCAGACGCTGAGTCGGGGCCAGCGATCAACAGACTCTTCAAGAGATATCGCCTGCTCCAGATACGGCAGCGCTTCGTTGAAACGTTTTTCTTCCATCCACGATTCGGCGATGAAAAACAGCGTTTCCGACCCCGGTTTCAGCAGGTCCAGCTCTTTTCGCAACTTTTCGCCGGTCCCATCGACGGCATACCGACTGCGAAGGGACCACCTCGTTGCAACGTCAACGGGACCGGTGATCCCGCATTGGTCACAGTACTCCCGGACCTCTTCGAAAGCCTGAACCGCTTGGTGGTACTCTCCCAGTTCGAAGAACGTACGCCCCCGAAGAAAACGCAACAAGAGGTACCAGTCGGTGAGTCCGTACTCGAGAAGGGCCGACAACTGCTGCTCCAGCGTGCGTAACCCCCGGCTCAGATTTCCCACGAGAAAGAGGCGAATTGCCTCCAGAGACCGGGCTACAAGCACCGTTTCTTCCACCGGCCCGGCCTGTTCCGTTGCAAAACCGAGGTATCGTCCGGCATCGGTCAACCGGCGCTGGGCGAACATAATTCGTGCCATCAGCAGATAACTGTTGGCTTCCCTGGAACGTGAACTGCCGTCTTCCAGCTCCTGTTGCAGCATAACCGCACGTTTTACCGTATCCAAAGCCGCCGGATACTCTCGCCGTGCCAGAAAGTACTCACCTATGGAGAGGTGTATGTTTGCCTTTTGTTCGATCGGCAGCGAAACCGTATCCAGCAGCCGGCGAACGACATTAAATGTCTCTACACACTCCTCCGGTCCCCGGGAGTCCCTCAGGTACAGTCGTAATCGTGCCGACGCATTGTTCAGCTGCACCGCTTTGGCGTCGCGCCCTGTGGTATCACCGTAGCGGTAGAAGAGAGCAAAAGAACCGCCGGCGGCTACCGTGTGCACGAGTTCGTGGTGCAGTTTCCACTCCTCTTCATTCCGAACTCCGTCCCGTATAAGCTCCCACAACCAGGGAGACATAAAGACAGATTGTATTTCAAGTTTATCGATGATAAACCGGCGCAGCTGCCGCAGATATTCGTCCGCATCGGAGCCGACAACTGAGATCACCACCGGTTTGATCAGGCGGTGAACGGCCGGAACCCCTTCGTTGGCCAGAAGTCCCGTCCGGAGCAGATCTTTGACGATACGGGTTAGCTCTGCTCGTGTGATACCCTGTTTGAGGAAAAACTCGTCCAGCAGTGGAGACGGAAGAAGGGAAGCCGCCTGATCTACAACAAACAGAGTACACCGGTGCTTCGGACCCAAAATGCGGCGCAGCACCGGAACAAAAGCCGGGACAAAAGACGTATCCTGTGCCGTTCCATCGTGTTCGGTACTGCCCCCCAGGCCGGACCAGTAGTGGAAGGCGCTCTCATCGCCAGCGCCCGACATGTGTCGAAGTATCCACCGAACCGATCTGTCCCTTTCGTCTTCCGGAACAACCTCATCGGGGGCTTCACCGGTAATCACCACCGTCCGTCCCGGAAAATTTGAGGCGACGACGTCCGCCGCCGCCCAGCTTCCCTGGTCTACGCCTTCAAGAACAATCGTCACACGAGTACCGGCGGTCGTCCCGGCGGATATCAACAGTTGGGCTGCTGCGTATTGAAGCTCACCAGAGGTATACGGAGTCGGCAGATACCGGTGTCCCGGCTGTACGAATCGACGGACCAGATCAACGGCGTGGGAAGCGACCTCTGAGTGCTCTCCTTCCGAAAAGAGGGTCTCTATGTCGAGAATCGCCGCCATCGATCGCATCAACTCCAACAGCACCGGCATTAAACCCTGTTGGGCGCAGTCCAGGACCAACACCTGGTCTCCGCTGGCCGCCTGGTAGGCAGCGGTACAGCCGGAGATATCGGAGGTGACAAACCAGCAGTTCCGTTTTCCTGCTATCTTCAGGGTGTCCGAAACGACACGAACGGTTTCTTCCCGGGGAACGGCGTGGTGATAGGTTTCGGCACTGAGACCGTACTCGTCGCGAAACGAGAGGACTCGGAAGATACTACCCGAATCGGCCAGTTCCACAATCGGTTCCAGGGCAAGGGCGACGGGCTCGGTGATATACACGCTGTTATGTTCCCGAGCGTGACGCAGGTACCGTTCGGCCAACGTCAACATCGTTTCATCATCCCCCTCTTCCCGGTAATCGACAAGAATTACGAAGTCGAGGAGGTATTCGTGGTGGCCGGCCATATCTGCCGCAAGGGAACGGAGAATTTCGGCGATTTTTTCAGGTTGACGAACCGAATCAGAGGCGTCCCGAAACAACAACAGGTTTCCTTCTCTCGACGCCGCCTTGAAGTGACGCTTCTTGAGAGACTGGGTTAACCCCGAAAGAAACTCCGCATGCCATGCAGGGTGCAGTTTGGACGCCTGACGCAGACCGGCCGCCTCAATCAGCAGAAAGTACATCTCTAGTATCTATCGGCCGTTTCCACCTCGCTGTTGACGGCTAACTACAGATCTGCCGGTGTGTACTCCAGATCGGACAACCGACCACCCTGAAATGTCAACCAGAGGTGCCACCAGGCGCCC
>JBAYPC010000047.1:0-10722 GCA_041677905.1 Alkalispirochaeta sp.
GTCGTAGTCGGCAAGCCCCCGTTCACGCTTGTAGTCGGTAAACTGATCAAGGGCGTCGGCGGCACAGGCGTATACGCCGGTCACCACCGTCCGGAAGTCGGCGAGAAACTCCGGTACTTCGCACACCCGACGGGCGATGCGGTGGAGGGGATCCAGAATCCCGGTGGCGTCCCGCTTGGGTTCGGCGGCAGCGAGATCTACCCATGTTTTCCAGGGGATGGTCCGCCCTGGGGCAGCGTCGAGGAGAAACTGTCGGAGCAGATCTGTTACCGCTTGGGTACCTTTTTTGGGGTTGTCGATCACCTCAAGCTGCTGGACCGCTGCGGTTGCCGAATTGATGAGGTCTTTGGTGGTCGGCGGCGGCCCTTTTGTGGAGACCGTTGCTTCCCAGAGTGCAACTGTGGCTGCGGCCTGGGCGCCCAGTTCGGCCGGGGACATTCCATTAGCCCGGGCAACCTTGACGATATCCTGGACATCGTACCGCCAGTCCTTCTCCTGGGCGTAGCCGGAACCTTCTCCGGTGCGTCCCATACGGCGTGCCGGCGGTTCGATCGAGTCGACGGCGCTTTCCACAGCGGTGGCAACGGCGATGTTAAAGATGCGGTCGGCATCACCTTCGGGCAGCACTTCCAATTCCGGGGAGATTCCGGCGTCGATGGCGTATTCTTTCAGGAGGCGGAAACAGAGGCTGTGGACGGTACCGATATAGGCGTCTGCCATCCGGGCCCCCAGGTCGGGATGCCCCTGGAGTGTGAGGGTTTCCCGAACGCGGCTGCGTAACTCGGTAGCGGCTTTGACGGTAAAGGTGGTGGCCATGATCCGTTCCGGCTGAACGCCGCTGCGCACCGCTTCCACGATCCGTTCGGTCAGGCGGTAGGTTTTGCCGGTACCGGCGGAGGCGCTGATCAACTCTATGGCAGCGGGAAGGTGTCCGGTCTGTTTCATACCTGCCCCCGTCGAAACCCGCAGATGACGGAGTAGTCACAGAATTTGCAGGGTGGTTCTACGTAGAGGCCGTCGGTTTCCTCCTGGGTCTCTGGTTCCGCCTCTTGAAGGGCCGTTACGTCAACTACTCCGTCGGTGTGAAGGCGTCGGAGTACCCTGGTTGTTGAGTGTTCTCCCCGCCGCCAGATTTCCTCCAGGGTCCGGTCTGATGCGACAGCGTCATTCCCCGCCCGGGGGCTGTCGGTGATGAGCTTCCGTTTGGGGAGGAGGAAGTAGCCGCTTCCGATCGTCTTCCGGCCGGTGTAACCCTCTATCAACCATGCGTATGATGCGAGCTGCAGCGCCTTTCCGGTGGATACGAGGTCGGTATAGTAGTTTTCGGCGTAGGAGTACTTGAGGTCCAGGACGAAGGGGTTGTCATCGTTATCGGCCAGTTCCATATCGGCGGGGCCGCGAAAGAGGACGGTTGTCATCGTTCCGTCGGGCCGGAGGGACAGCTCCCAGGGTACCTTCAGAAAGGTCTCCACCTGTCTGATGGTAAGTCCAAGCCGGTGTATCACCTCACGGAGGGCCGTGACCGCAGAGACGACGATCTCACGGTAGCGCTGCCGGGCCAGGCCGCGCCCGGGCTGCAGGAGTTCCGCCGCCATGGCCGGGACCATGTGGTCATAGAGGGTTGCCGCGATTTGGCCGCAGTTTGCCGGAAAGATACCCCCCGGCGCGTGGTTGACGGCGATCTGCTCGATGATTGCGTGGGTCATGGTACCCATCATCTTGTTGCCCGTGGGAAGGGCGACGTTAGAGGCCGCCGAAAGGGAGCCGATGCGACCCAGGGTCCACTGCATGGGACACCCGATAAGAGAGTGTATGGCCGAGTAAGAGAGCGTGTCGGGGTAGCCGATGGCACCGGGTGGTACGTGGTGAGTGGGCGCCGGGTCCTGTGGTACCACCGGTGCGGCTTCATGGCGAGCTATCGGTACACCGGCGATTTCTATGGCCGATTGGTCCGTGGAAAGATCGATCTTCTGAACCGAATCACCCAGGGCCAACTTCAGTTCCGTCAACCACGGTGCCTGCTCGGTGGCAGCCCCCCGGACGTGTTGTGGCACGAGGGCTACGATGTGCCGGTCCGGCACCGACAGGGACCTGCGCCGGTTCCACTCTGTCCGGGACCGGACTGTCTCCGGTGACTCCAAGAGGTATCCCCGGCGCTGAAGGAGTTCCCTCTCGGCGTCGGTAAAGGGGTGCGCCACCGACGGTTGATCGTCGGTGCAGTTCCAGTAGATGACGGTGCCGGCAGAGGGCTGAACGCAGGCGAATGAACGGTGGACCGACCAGAGGGCGGCTTGCTCCTCGGCCCCGGCGGAAACGGGATGAACCACGGTGCCCATGATCCGCTCAAGCAGGGCCCGGGGAATCCTGTAATCCCTATCTGAGCTGAGGCGCCGTTGGATATCCTGGAGTTCCATGATGTGACCTATTGCGGCGCCGACGGTGTGCCGCGTATCAGCTTTGGCCGCAAGGCGGCGGTGGAGCCAGGTGAGGCGCTCTTCAAGAAGGGATGCCGGCACCCCTTCCTCGGGGGAACTGAGTTCACGAGCGAAGAACCGGTCGTAGCGGTCCGCCGTTTCCGCGTCGGTGGCGTCGGCGATCTTTTCCAGGGCCTCTTTCCACTTTGGACCACCCGTTCCCGGATGTTCGCTGAGGGCGTAGATGATCTGCCGTGAGACGACCGCAGGCACCAGGCCCACGGCGAGGGAGAGGAAAGAGGCGATAGCGTGCGGATCGGCGGGGCTCCACAGGGTGGCGAGAAAGGCGGGGAGTATCTGCAGGCCCCAGCGGGCGGCGGATTGACCGCTTTGACCGGTCACCGGAAGGCCCCACCGCCGGAGCGTCAGGTCCAGAGCACCGGCGTCACCGGATATGACCAGGGCGAGCTGTCGGGCTGCGGCGGGGTCGGTTTGTTCCAACTGGGAGAGAAATGAGGCGAGGTGCTCCGCCGCCTGCCACTCGTCGGTTGCCGTGACGACGGTGAGGGTCGGGGCTGGTTGGGCGGCAGGTGTGGCGCTGTTGGTGGAGGCGGCGTCGTTGCGGTACTCCACTACCCCGCCGGCGGCTGGTAGTGCGTCAAAGACGGTGCGCCATACCGGCGGAATGAGGGACTTTGGCTCGTCCACGACGATCCGGTAGCCGTCCAGGGGTTTCAGTTTACAGAACTCGGCGGAACGAAGTTCTCGTACCATATCCAAAATCCGGTCGGGAAGACCGTCACCGGGGATATCGGGGTTGTCGGTCAGGGCGGTTAGCGTCCGAAGGCGCCTGGGGAGGAGTGGTTGGTCCGAGGCGGGAAGATCGGGACGGCCGGCGGCAATGCGGGCGGTGAGGAGCTGGTCACGACAGGAGAGCAGTTCCGCAGCGGTGGCCCAGGGGTCGGAGGCAAAGGAGGAGCGAAACCACTGGTCGCTGAAATCGGGGGAGTGGGTCGAGAGGGCGGCCATCATCGCGGCAACGCGGGCGGCGTGAGAGATGCGTGTGCCGGTGGTGCCGCAACGGGATTCAAGAACGGTGAGCAACCCGAGGGGGCCGGTTTTGAGGGTTCCCAGTGAGGCGTGCTGTCCAGGGTCGGCCCAGGGGCCGCCGTCCCATTCCGTATTGAAGTGTATGACCATGGAGTTTCTATTGTAGCATGGAGGTAGGTGGGCCGGTGGCAGAACTCCGGCCCGTTCAGAAAGGTGCGTTTGTGTCGCGAAATGTCATTACTGACGGAGACGAAGTTCGAAAGAGTAAATCGAGGGAAATTTGACCAAAGTCAGCTGATGGGAGAAGCTAAATCCATGAGCTACCGCGCAATCACCACCCGGATCGCCTATATCGACTCCCGCCTCCGGCACAAACAGGACTATCCCTCCGCTGCCGATCTTGTCCATGGCCTTAAGGACGAACACGGTGAAGAGGTCTCCACCCGCACTATCCAGCGGGACATAGAGAAGATGCGCGACAGCGGCGCCCCCATAGAGTACGAACCGCGCCGCCACGGCTACTACTACACCGACGAAAGCTGGCAGCTTCCGGCGATCAACCTCACTGAAGGAGACCTGATGGCGCTCATGGTGGGCGACCGCGCCCTGGAAGGGTACCGCAACAGCCCCTACTACGACGAGCTTCGCTCCGTCTTTGAGCGCCTTACCACCCTCCTCCCGGATAAAGTTACCGTCAGCTCCGAAGACCTCATTGCTCACGTCTCGGTGATCTCCGACCCGGTAACCCGGATCGACAAAGAGGTGTGGTCGGTGGTACGGGAAGGTCTTTACAAACAGCGCACCATAGCGATCCACTACCGGGCGCCCGGCCACGAGGACCAGGCTGTCCGCATCATCGATCCACTGCACCTTGTTGGACATCGCGGTGAATGGTACGTCCTCTGCTGGTCCCACCATCACGAGGAAGTACGCATCTACGCCCTCTTCCGGATAAAAAATGCCCGTCTGCGAAACGAGACATTTGTCCGTCCTGAAGGATTCTCCGCAGATACCTACATCGATCCGTCTTTTGGCGTCTTTGTCAGCGAAGGCGCCGTGGACGTCGCCATCCGGTTTGACGGAGATGCGGCAAGCAAGATTCCCGAACGGCAGTGGCATTCGGACCAGCAGGTGGAGCGCCTTCCCGGCGGCGGTATCGTTGTCCGCTTCCGCACCAACCAGCAGTCCCAGGTCCTCTTCTGGGTCTCCCAGTGGGGTCCCAACGCGGAGATACTGGAACCGCCGGAGCTACGGGAACGGGCAAGAGAGTGGTTTACCGGGACATCACAAAGGTATCAATAGGTGTCAGACATCCTGGAGTTCCAGGATCTCACCTGAAGTGCGGAGATGTATCTCGGCTGTAATATGTCCCCCCGATCCGGTCTGGACCGTTGGGGTGAGGAAGAGTGCTCGGCAGAACGTCAGTTCAATTTTCTTAACGTATGGAGACTTGGATTTGATCGTCGTCCATGCCGCTGAAACCGGTTTTTCATACTTCGATGATTTTCATCGACAATCCTTCCGGTCCGTCATCGGACGCATTCTCCTCGACCCAGATCAGCCGTTCATCTTTTGCGACCAGGCCGGTCTCAATCAGCCACCGGACGGCTGTGCCGGCAAGGTCACCTTTAGCATTATCGAAGGTGACGGGGTAAACGCCGTACGCCAGGGACAGTAGGTTGTTGGTTTTTTCATCTCCGCCGTGCGACAGTATCCAGCAGTCCGGTCTGAATCGGGAAATCAGGCACGGCGCAGCTCTACCTTGGGTGCGGGTCAGGATGTAACGCGCGTCCAGGGCATCGGCAGATTCAACCGCATTCAGTGTGACGACATCTTCCACGGTGGCTGTACCGGAACCCGCCGCCGCCCGAAAGTAGGCGGGCATATCGGCTTGGCGCCCGAACGGTTTTTCATCCCGTTCAGTGGAAATGGCGATCTTACCGAGCATCTCTGCGGCTTCGGCGGGATAGCGTCCAATCGCCGTCTCTTCCGACAGCATCACCGCATCGGTCCCGTCAAGAATGGCGTTGGCCACATCGGACACCTCGGCCCGGGTCGGACGTATGTTCTCGGTCATAGACACCAGCATCTGAGTCGCCGTTATCACGGGCCGGCCCAGCAGATTCGCCTTGCGGATCAGCTTTTTCTGAACAGCCGGCACGTCCTGTAACGGTATCTGCACCCCCATATCACCGCGGGCGATCATGATCGCGTCCGTGGCACCGAGGATTCCGTCGATATTTTCGATTGCCTCGGCGCGTTCGATTTTGGCAACCACGTACGCGGTGTGCCCCCGTTTTTGCGCAAATTCCTTGACCTTCAACAGATCAGCGGCTGTTTCTACAAAGGAGACGCCGAAGGCAGTGACACCTTCCTGCAGCGCAAAGTCGACGAATGCGAGGTCGGTTTCCGATACAGCCTGGGCTATAATCCTCACCCCGGGAATACTCAGTCCTTTATGAGAAAGGAGTGGACCGCCTATAACGGTCCGGCAGAAGACATCCTGCCCCGACACCGTCTCTACCCGAAGCTGTATGAAACCGTCGTTGAGAAAAATCACGTCACCTTCGGTCACGCTTTCCGGCAGCCGCTTGTAGGCAACTGGTATGTGGTTGGGGACAGATGCAGCGTCTTTAACGGTCAAAACGGCCTCATCCCCCTTTTCCAACAGAAGCGGCTCCTCCAGGAGTTGGCCGATTCGTATCTTGGGACCGGGAAGGTCCGCCATGATCAGGCAGTGGTGCTCTAGCCGTGCCGCAACGGTGCGGATGCGTTGAATGTCCTCTCGGTGTCCCTGTTGGGTGCCGTGGGCGAAATTGAGCCGCGCCACGTTCATGCCCCGCAGCATGAGTTGTTCCAGGACGGCTTCCGAGCGGGAGGCCGGTCCTATGGTGCAGACGATCTTGGTTTTGTGAGTTGGTAACCTCATGGCTGTGCCTCCATGCTTTCATATAACCGTTCGGCATCTGCCCTTCGGCAGAGTTCCGTTCCCGGTGTCATGACCGCGGCCGTGCCGGCGGCAACACCGAAGCGGACAGATTCTCTGAGCGGGTTTCCCCTGGCAAGACTCAAAGCGATACCGGCCACCATGCTGTCCCCCGCCCCGATCTTGCTTTTGACCGGCACGGTCGGTGACAGGATGTGTTCAGTATACGTTTCCGAAACCACCAGGACGCCGGCCGCACCAAGGGAGATCACCAGCACTTCGCACTGCCCGCTTTCGACGATCTTCCGGGCGGCGGCTTTGATCTGGGATTCCTCCTGGACTTCTTCACCGACCAGCTCCCTGAATTCACGGACATTGGGCTTGAGCAGAAACACACCTTCCCGAAGCGTCGCAACCAGGGCTTCACCCGAAACGTCGACGATCACTTTTGCGCCCCGCGCTTTTCCGATACGGGCGACTTGCGCATAAAAATCTACAGGTACACCCGGCGGCAGGCTGCCGCTTGCCACCACATAATCGGGAGAGGGCTCCATGGATGTCAGTTCATGCAGAATGGGCTCCCATTCTTCTTTGTTCAGCTGGGGACCGGGCATCCCAAACCGGTACTGCTGCCCCGTGGATTCCTCCAAAATGACCAGGCTCTCCCGATTTACGCCTTCAATGGGAAACGGCCGGTGGGTCAAACCTTCTTCATCCAGGAGTTCCTGAAGCCTTGTTCCCGTAAGACCACCTGCAGTATAGAGGAGCAGGGATTCGCCGCCCAGTTTTCTAACGGCCCGGGCGACATTCACCCCGCCACCTCCCGGCTCAAAACGAGGGGTCTCGCAGTACAGTTTTCGTTCGGCCACGACATTGGCAACACTTGAGCTTTTGTCGATTGCCGGGTTCAGAGTGATGGTCACAATGGTTTTCATAAAAAAATCCTACCTGTTTAGACAGTCTAAATGCAGTGTACCCTTTTTGCTACGTATTCAACGAGGTAGTGTGATATGACCATACGACGGATCATGTCGCAAAACCCCCTGTACACCGGGTGCGGCAAACGCCTCGTTGTAGGACCCGTGAGAAAGACGGACCTGAAGCACCTTGGAGAACTCCGATGTCTCCTTGCCTCGTTCCAGGTTTGAGAGAAAATGCACACTCATCCCGCACGGTCCGGCGGCAACGGCCTGAGTAATACCTTGGCGTTTCCGCTCTCTCTGGACCAATCTACCGATAACTGCCACCGATAACACCCGTTGTAACTCAGGTTTTCCATGCTCATGAACATTTACCCCTTTTTCGCCATAGGCGATGTAGGTTTTCATTTACATGAATGTTATCGACTTATGTTTCTATGCTATTTTCCCCGCCCACAGTTGTTCAAGAAAATACCGCCACGGAAAAATATCAATACCTCCTGCACGCCGGGGCCGGTCTTCCCGGCAGACAACTATGCCGCGATCGATTGACGGCTCCTCCAAAAGCGCTTTAATACCTCGAGTATGTTTAGCATTGATCGCTGTTGTCGATTTCACCTCAATGGCGATCCGCTCATCAAGAAGAAAATCGACCTCATATCCCGACCGCGACCGCCAGTATGCCAACGGCGTTCTCGGGGAGCGATAATCGATCTATGCTCTGAGTTCGAGAAAGATGATGTGCTCAAAGTACTCTCCAAAGTCGGTACTGTTCGGGTCGATCGTCCGTTGTCGGCGAAGGGTCCGTACAACACCGGGGTCAAAAAAGAAAAACTTGGCCGTTTCGATCGCTTTGCGCTTGACCGTTCGGGTATACGCCGGGAGTTCAAACGCCGGAAGGGTGTCATAGAGGATACCAAACCACTGGACTACCGTTTGGCGTGGTACCTGTGCATCCCGGGCGATGTTGGTGTAGTTGATCATCCGGGCGTTCGCGGCGGCCGCGGTTTCGAGAAAACGGGCGAATGCCGGGATATTCCGGGTCATCCCCTCATCGGGATCACTGGATAGATAGTGGGGAGGGAGCAACCCCGCGTGGATCGCTCTGTTGAGATCGTAACCAACAGCAGAAAGCTCCGGATAAGTAATTCCAACTGAAAACGGATATAGGAGCTCTTTCCGGCCTGTCGTGGACCAAGAAGCATCACCGTTCGCTCCTGAAGAAGGGTCGAAAGGTCAAGAATACGAGGAATATACTGTTTTTCGCTATCGGTCATGGCGCTTATCATAATAAACGCCAACAGACATGGCGTAAATCATCAATTCATTCCTGTGTTATCGGCGTACCAAGGTCTTCGTCCGGCGAATCTGTGTTTTTACTATCCTGGTGATACGGTCGATTACCGGACTGGTTCCCCAACGGATCCCAAAATCGTGGGCGAAGTCGTCGAGTCCCTCTTCAAGCACTTGCATGATACGATCAAGCTCCTGAAAATAGTACCGTTCACCGATTCCAGTCTCCAACGCAAATGCCGAAAAGTGCTCGCGACCTATATGGCCAGGATCGGCACCCCCTCCAATATGCAACGCCAGGTTTCGTTCCACACCTTCGTAGTTTCGGGTACACACCATATCGTAAAAGGGTGCCACGTTTACCTGCGGTCCATCGTACAGCACAGAGATATTCTTGAGATGCCCATCGGAATTTCCCAGAATCAAATTTCCAAGGTGCCACGTGATAACACTTCGCTGGTCTTGCAACGGTTTCCACGAATGGTTGCGGATCAACTCGATCACCTGAGCGATCCCTACTCCGCCCTCTCGTTGGTATTTTCTGAAGGGGGGAACGCCAAGCGCCTGGGCCATGTCTTCCTGGTGAATACGGACGTTCGTTCCCTTCTCGCGCTTGCGGTCGTATCGTTCGATCAGGAGATACTCATCGGTAGGTGTAGACGTGACCACAGACAGCCCGATCTTCGCCGCAAGGAACGCGGTAAACGCCTCGTTGTAGGACCCGTGAGAAAAACGTGGATCGTAGACCTTGAGAATATGGGTAGAGGCGGCAGAATCCAGGGGCCAGTAGAACCGCTCGTTGTCAAAAACCACAGCCCATTTGCTCGCAGAACCGGCAAGGGAAAAACGGACATATTCTCCGCTATTCAGTACCGGCAAGGCAGGCCTGTTTTTGATGAGATACCTAAGTTGGTCGGCGGAAAACTCCTGATACCGTGGCAATCCCGGCTCCGCGGCGCGGTCGGTTATTACCAGCGCTCCCGCACAGTCCTGCCCAATCGCCCGGAGCAACTCGTAGCGGTTGTCGGGGGAAACGCCAAGTTGGCGGCATAAATCCTCTTTACCCGGGCCTTCCGGTAACAGGTTGGAAAACCACGCATCTGCCCAACCCTGGTCGACAGCATCGCCCAGTGGTAGACTCAGACTGATCGGAAATGCATTCTTGCGATGAAGCCATTCCTGGGCGTAGGCAAATCGGAAGCCACCCTGCTCGTCAGACTGCAAGTGTCCTACCGTCTCGCTGTGATACCAGACAGTCATGAGTGAGCCCCTTGAGCCTCTGGGCTACTCACATACAAACGGATATTCATGGCGTTGAGGACCTGAAGCACCTTGGAAAACTCCGATGTCGCCTTGCCTCGTTCCAGGTTTGAGAGAAAATGTACACTCACCCCGCACAGTCCGGCGGTAACGGCTTGAGTAATCCCTTGGCGTTTCCGCTCTCTCTGGATCAATTCCCCGATATCTGCCACCGAGGATACCCGCTGTACTTCAGCTTTTTCCATGTTCATGAATATAAACCTCATTTTCGCCATGCACGACCCGAATTTTCATTTACATGAATATTATATACTATAACGAGAGAGTACACCACATATTTCCACGGGCATGAATATTGCGGCGATCGCGGTTTCAGGAAACTGGCACATGCCGGGATATTCCGGGTCATCCCCTCATCGGGATCACTGGACAGATAGTGGGGAGGGAGGAATCCCGCGTGGAATATTCTGATTTACGCTATCGATAAACCGTATTTTATACATAAATATTGCATTTCCCCATATACACCTCTATACTTCATGTATGAAGACCACAATCGATATTCCGAACGGTCTCTATACCGAAGCCAAAGGGGTTGCCGCCGCCAGGGGTATTTCCTTTCGCCGCCTCGTCCTTGAAGCGCTCGAAAAAGCGGTGCGCCCCTCGGACCAACGGGGATGGATCGATTCATTTGGGACATTCGCGGCAGAACCCGAGATCGTCTACGGAGTAGACCGGGTCATTGAGGAGGAGTTGAGTTCGGTGGACCCAGGAGAGTGGCAATGATCATCGATACCAACGCCGTATCCGCTATTCTGGCCGGTGAAGCGGCGATACGCCCGATCATCGAACATGCAAC
>JBAYPC010000048.1:0-10710 GCA_041677905.1 Alkalispirochaeta sp.
CGGGAAAACAACGTTCCCTATTTCGGTATCTGTCTGGGTATGCAGGTCATGGTGATTGAGTTCAGTCGGAACGTTCTCGGTTTTGACGGTGCGGACAGCACCGAATTTGCTCCCGAATGTGAACATCCGGTGATCAGTCTGTTAGAAGAACAAGTCGACTTGAAACACTACGGTGGAACCATGCGCCTTGGGGCCAGTCAGTCTCGCCTTTTGCCGGATACTCTGATCCGCCGTATCTACGGAACCGAGATCATCACCGAACGCCATCGGCACCGTTATGAGGTCTCAAATACCTATCGACAGCGGCTGAACGAAGCGGGGTTGATTACCAGCGGCGTCACCGAAGATTACTCACTGGTCGAATCACTGGAGTGGGCCGGTCATCCCTGGGGTCTTGGCGTACAGTTTCATCCGGAATTCAGTTCCAAACCGGTGGACGCCCATCCACTGTTCAAATCGTTTGTTGCGGCAGTGAAACAGGGCGTCCCGTCAGGTACGGAATAGGGGGCACCTTGGGGCACCTGTATCGGTCTACCGCATCCCGGTTTTTCACCCTGTTTATCATCTTTCTGGGTATGGTCTCCTGCAGCTTCGACTACCAGGAGGGAATGGTAGAATCTGAAACACGGACCGGTATCCCGCAGGTAGAAGTACTCGACGTTCGCATGGTCATCGTGCGGGAAAACCGGGTCGAGCTGACGGCCGATCGAATTGCCACCTATCCCGAGGAGGGTATCCAGGAATTTTCGAATATGGAGTTTCGGGAGTACGGACCCGACGGCAGTGTACGGATTGAAGGCAGCGCTACCGGCGGAGTACTGTACCTGGACACCGAAGATATCGAACTGCGGGGTACGGTCCGTATCGTATCGATAGGTGACGACGCCCTGCTGGAGAGCGAATTTCTCTACTGGCAAAACGCCGACCGGGTATTGCGGTCCAATGGTGACGAGACCGTTCTGATAGAAAAAGGTGACGGGACCCGGCTGGAGGGTGGGGGGCTGCGCATGGACGGCCGCCGCAACGTTGTCGAGTTCAAAAACGGCGTGGCCGGTGTCTACTACGGTGAGGAGTCTGAGTGATCATAGGAGCGGCCCGAACTGCCGGCACTGTGTTGACAGTGGTATTCCTCATTGCATTTGGCACCCGGTCGCTGCGTGCGGACACGTTCACCTTTTCCGGTGATCGTACTTCAGTGGTACTGACGGAAGGGAAAGAGCGCACAGTTCTGCGGGGTAACGCCGTAGTGATCAGCAACAGCTTTGAACTTCGGGCCGACGAGATCGAACTGTCCGGTACCAATTTTCGTCACGTTGCCCTTCGGGGCGGTGTGACCATTCACGATGTTGAAAGAAATCTACGCATCCAGGCGCGGTCGGTGGGTTTCGACCGGACTACCGAAAATGTGCGGGCCGAAGGCGGCGTTCTCGTCGAAGATGAAGAAAACGAACTTCTTCTCAAAGGAGAATATCTGGAAACCCGCGGCGGCGGTGACCTGATCGTCGTTCAGACGGCGGTCCGGGTACTGAAAGAAGACTTGACCGCTCGGGCTCAGTTTATCCGATACCGCCGGATTGACGACGTGGTAGAACTTTCGGGCTTTCCCGTCCTGTTCTGGAAAGGTGACGAATACCGGGCGACTCGTATTATCATGAATCTGGAAACGGAAGAAATCGATATGCAGGGCAGTGTGCAGGGATCCGTCGTCGTTGAAGACGAAGAGACCACCGATCCTGAGGAGAGTTCATCAGATGAGTAGCACCCTTCGGGTCGAAAACCTGAGAAAACGATTTGGCCGCAAAGAAGTGGTCAGAGGGGTCGAGTTTTCCATGGAAAGCGGTCAGGTGGTGAGCCTTATGGGCCCCAACGGCGCGGGGAAGACCACCGTGTTCTACATGATCGTCGGTTTTATATCGCCTTCGGCGGGAGCAGTCTATTTCAACGATCGAGAAATAGGGCGGCTTCCCATGTACCGGCGCGCCCGATTGGGTATTACCTACCTCCCCCAGGAGCCGTCTGTGTTCCGTAAACTCACGGTTGAACAGAACCTCATGGCCGTTCTGGAACCGAGAAAGGACCAGACGGCGGAAGGAAGACGCCGGCGGGTAGACGAACTGCTGAACGAACTGGGAATCAACGATGTACGACGGCAGAAAGCGTACACCCTCTCCGGCGGAGAACGGCGACGGACCGAAATTGCCCGGGCTTTGGCTATAGAACCGCAGTTTCTCCTTCTGGACGAACCGTTTGCCGGTATAGACCCTCGCGCGCGGTATGAGATCAAGACGATAGTCAGTCGCCTCGCTCAAAAGGGAATTGGTGTTCTTATTACCGACCACAATGAACGGGACACCCTGGAAATATCTACCTATTCATACCTGATACACCACGGTGAAATAGTAGTCGCCGGTACTCGGGAAGAGATCGAGGCCAACGAAATGGCCCGTACAGTCTATCTCGGGGACGACTACCAGCGATAACCGCCATAGTTACAACCGCCGGCCAAATTGACAAAGCGGGCTACCTCTCCCATTATAAATGGTATGCAGTACCAACGCCCTGCACTGGTTCAGCGCCAGGAGCTGCGGATGACACCTCAGCTGTTGCAGAGCATCCAGATTATGACGCTCCCATTGCAGGATCTCAAATTCCGAATTCAGGAAGAAATAGAGACAAATCCAGCGTTGGAAATAGTAGAAGAGTCTTCCAGTGTTTCGCTCAACGAAAACGAAGACCGAATAGCCGGAAATGAAGAATACGAAATGTTCGAAAATTCCTCAGATCCGGGATTTACCACTTCAGGGCGATATGATGGCGATGAAAACAGTAAACGGATGTTTATGGAAGGGGCCCTTTCTCAGCCGGAGTCCCTTTACGACCATCTGCTTTGGCAGCTCCGCCTGCAGCCGCTGAAAGAGGATGATTTTCGGGTTGGTGAGCTCCTGATCAGCAACCTCGATGAAAACGGGTTTCATCTGGAAGACCCGATGAAGGTGGTCTCCAAAGCTGACCACCAACGGATTGCCCCGGTTTCTCAAGTAATTCAGATGCTGGAACCGGTGGGTACCTGTGTTCGTGATTTTCGTGAGTCTCTGGTCGTGCAGGCGCGACAGTTGGTAGATGCTCCCTCACTTGTCATTCCAATCCTCGAAAACCATCTGGAGCAGGTGGAACGGGACAAGCTGCAGGAGATCGCCCGGATGCTGGAGGTAACCGTCGAAGAAGTTGAAGAGGCAATCGAAGTTATCAAATCCCTGAATCCATTTCCGGGACGGATGTTTTCCGCCGATGATTCAACGTACGTCATACCGGACCTTATTTTACGTCGGAGGGACGGTCAGTTTGTTCTCGTTTTCAACGACGAGGAAATACCGGTGCTTGGCGTTAATCCGATGTTTGCCGAGATAGCCGAAAGCGACGACACCGAGGCAAAGAAGTTTGCCAACCGGGGGGTGCGGGATGCGCGGTGGTTCATCAACAGCATCGACCAGCGAAACAACACAATTCTTCGGGTTGGCCGGGCGATTCTCGAATTCCAGCGGGATTTCTTCCTGAAAGGAAAAAAATACCTCGTTCCATTGACTCTTAAGGACATTGCTGCCGAACTTGATCTGAGCGAAGCAACAATTTCTCGTGTGACCAATGGAAAGTACCTTCAGACCGAGTGGGGAATCTTTGAGTTGAAGCATTTCTTCTCGAATCGTATTGCCGGTACGAGTTCCGGGTACTCGAGGTTCAGCAAGGAGGGTGTAAAAGAGATTGTGCGGGAAATCCTGGAACAGGAGGAGCAGGCTGCCGGCAAGCTCCTTTCGGATCAGCGGATTTCCGATCTGCTTGCCCAACGGGGAATAAAAATTGCACGACGAACCGTTGCCAAGTACCGCAAAGAACTCAATATTAGCTCGTCTTACGAGCGCTGATAACTCTACGGGAGGTATACCATGGACATGACGATCAAATCGGTACATTTTAACGCTGATGACCTGACAAAAGAGCTCATAGAGACTCGTTTGCAAAGACTGGACTTCGCCGCCGACAAGATCGTTGACGTTGACTTCACCCTGACCAGGGAGAAGGGACAAAAATTTGTGGTAACGGTAAAGGTGTCTTTCCGTTGGGGTTCCAACGCCGTCATCAAGACGGGTGGTTACGATTTGCACAAGGCCATTAACGAACTGTTCGACAAACTTGATCTGAAGGTGCGCAAGGAAGTCGAAAAGATACAGGAGCACAAACTGTAACCATGGAGCAGTTCACCGTGCTGGATCTTCTGGATCTGGACCTGAAAAAACACAACGATCTCGAGCTGCGGTGTATCGGGGCACGGCATGGGCTGTTGCGACGGATCACCATGCCCGACCTGAACAGGCCGGGCCTCGCTCTGAGCGGGTTTTTTGAGAACTTCGGGGTTCAGCGTATCCAGATTTTCGGGCGAGGTGAGCAGGCCTTTCTGGAAAAGCTCGCGGTTGAAGAAAACACCGCGACCATAAAAGAGTTTTTTCGCCAGGATATCCCGTGTTGTGTTTTTACCCATGGGCTAGCGCCGACAGAAGAGTTCATAAGACTGGCGGATGAGGCCGACGTTCCGGTATTACAGACCACGTTGGATACCAGTGAATTTGTGATGCGCGTCATCCGTGCTCTGGCAAATGTCTTTGCGGCCAGACAGACTATTCACGGGACCCTGATCGAAGTATTCGGGATCGGTATCCTGATTCTTGGTGACAGTGGAGTTGGGAAGAGCGAGGCGGCTCTGGAGCTGATCGAGCGGGGGCACCGCCTTGTGGCGGACGATGCCGTCGAAATACGTCGCATAGCCGGTAATATCCTGCTGGGGCAGGGTGTAAACCCCGCCCTGGGACACCACATGGAGATCCGTGGACTGGGGATTATCAATATAACCCACCTTTTTGGTGTCGGCTCCATTCGGGAAAAGAAACAGATTCAGCTGATTTGCCAGCTTGAAGTCTGGGATTCCAAGAAAGCCTATGATCGCATCGGTGCAGAAGAACGGACCTGGGACATACTGGAAGTGGCAACACCATACCTGGAAATTCCGGTCAAACCTGGTCGAAATATCCCTATTATCATTGAAACGGCCGCGATGAACGAACGCCTCAAAAAAATGGGGTATTACAGTGCACGGGAGTTCAACCAGACGGTTATGCGCTGGCTGGATAGCGAGAATGCGCGAAAAGCTTATCTTCAGAAAAAAGGAATCACATGAGGACGTCTCCATGATTGAGCGAGAAGTGGTGGTGAGGAACCGGGCCGGCATACACGCCCGACCGGCGGCCTTGATCGTACAAACGGCATCTCAGTTTTCGTCGCATATCGAGTTCAAAAACAGTCACGACACCATCAACGCCAAGTCGATTATGGGTATTATCACCCTCGGTGCCGGTTATAATTCGACCATCACTATCTCTGCCGAAGGCGAGGACGCGGCGGAAGCGGTTGATCGGTTGGCTCAACTCTTTGATAACCGGTTCGAAGAAGAGTAGTTTTCTACCTACCGATATGAAAGTGTTTCGGAACGCGTCGGCGTCGAGGACAACCCTGGCCAGCCTGGGGGCGCTCTACGGTGTCACCGTTGTTCTTACGGTACTGCTTTCCAATCGGATTCTTGCAAATCCGGGGATACTGGACGGACCGGGGATATGGGTGATCCTGTTTATCGGCCTGCTGTTACCCCTGGGACTGCTGGTCGCCATTGGATTCAGTCTCGCCCGCCTGCGTCGGGACCGGAAGTTGGGGAAACCGGGAGCGGGCTTCAAGGCCCGGCTGACCGGTTTTTTTTCGGTCGTCGTCCTGCTGGCCGCCATTCCCCAGGGGATCGTCGCCATCGGTGTTCTTTCTTCGGCAATGCAGATGCTTTTCAACGCCGAGACCGGCACTTCCTTGCGGTACGGTCTCGACCTTGCCCTGGACTACTACGACGAACACATACATAACCTGGAAATACTCGCTGCCGACGGTACGGTTCAACGCATCGTCGATGCTCACCGGACGGAACTCCTTGTTATGGACCCTGACACAGTACGACCGGTCTGGCCGGAACTGATCCAGCGTCAACCCCGGACGAAGGGGTTTCAGCTTTTCGACGCGGCGGGTCAGGAATTGCTCTTTCTGGGAGAGGAACGGACCCGCCGTGATGAATCGCCTTCCCAGCTCAGCCCCGGTGATGCCGGGCGGGTAAACCGGATTTCGATTGACGGCGTGGGGCTGCTGCGACTGACTTCACCAGTTCGACTGTCCGGCAATGGTACGGCAGGTCTGGCGGTACTCACGGTGGGGTTACCCGACGGCTTTGAGAACAAAGCGGCCGCCATAACCGAGACGATACGCGTTTTTTCGCGCCTGGAGGTTCTGCGGCCCGCTTTCGTTCTTGTCGTGGCGCTGATCTACGGGTTCTTTACCCTGCCGCTTCTCTTTTTGTCGATTCTGGCAAGTTTTTTCTTTTCCGATCGGATAATACGGCCTATCGAATCGCTGGAAGAGGCGACCCGCAGGGTTACCGAAGGAGACTATTCGGTCCGAATCTTGAGCCGCCCTGGAGAGGACCTGGGAGCGGTGATTACCTCTTTTAACCGCATGGTAAACGAGCTTGACCGCGCCCGTCGCCGCATTGCCCAGGCCGAAAAGGTGCAGGCCTGGCAGGAAATTGCCCAACGGCTCGCCCACGAGGTTAAAAATCCACTTACCCCCATAAGGCTTGCTGCAGAACGCCTTATTAGACGATATGAAGCGGGAGCAGAGAACTTTGACGAGATTCTCCGTCGGACTACTTCCACCATTGTCAGAGAGACTGAGGCCCTCACATCGCTGCTCAACGAGTTCCGGTCTTTTTCCCGACTGCCCGGACCTTCGAAGGAGCAGGTTCTGCTTCGGCAGCTCTGTGCGGAGGCGGCGGCGGTCTATGATGAAGATCCGAATGTTCAGGTTGATCTCACCGGTATCGACGAAAACCTCGTGGTATGGGCCGATCGAAGACAGCTCCGCCAGGTCTTTGTGAACCTGCTGACCAATTCGGTTGAAGCCAGCGGGAGAAACGTGCGGGTCGCCTGTGCCGCCGATATTATCGAACAGGGTGGAGCTCTGGTCTGTCGGATCAGAGTGGAAGACGATGGTCCGGGAATTCCCGAACACCTGAGAAATCAGATATTTCAGCCCTATGTCACCAGTAAACCTGACGGTACAGGTCTGGGTTTGGCCATTGTGGAACGGATCATCTACGATCATGATGGACGTATACATATGGAAAGTGCCCCGGGCAGTGGAACGACCTTTATCATGACACTACCGGAGCGGGACGGATACTATGAAAACGGTACTAGTGGTTGACGACGAAGCGGGAATCAGGGAAACACTGGGAGACATCCTGGAAGACGAGGGGTACACCGTCCAGACCGCAGGCGATGGACTGGTGGCTCTCGGTATTCTGGAACGGGAACTCATCGATTGTATCCTCTTGGACGTGTGGCTTCCCGGAAAGGGCGGGCTGGAAATACTGGAGACGGTCCGGTCGGACTATCCGACCGTACCGGTGGTGATCATCAGCGGTCACGGAACCATCGATATGGCGGTCAAGGCGGTGAAACAGGGTGCCTATGATTTTCTGGAAAAGCCGCTGAGTCTGGAACGGGTCACGACGGTGGTGCGCAACGCCATTGAGGTACAACAACTGCGGCGGGAAAACGTCACGCTTCGCAACCGCGTTCGACCGGTCCAGCGGATCCGAGGAACCAGTGACGCTATTCGAAGTGTTCGCCTTCTGATTGAACAGACCGCCGCCAGTGACGCCAGGGTGCTGATAACGGGAGAAAACGGAACTGGTAAAGAACTGGTGGCCCGTGAAATTCACGACCGGAGTGAGCGGCGCCACGGTCCGTTTGTTGCGGTTAACTGCGCAGCCATCCCTGACACCCTTATTGAGAGTGAACTTTTCGGTCACGAAAAGGGCTCATTTACCGGAGCCGCCGGAGAGCGGAAAGGTAAATTTGAGCTGGCCGACGGGGGGACCCTCTTTCTTGACGAGATTGCCGACATGACCATCGGCGCCCAGGCAAAAGTACTTCGGGCAATTCAGGAAATGAGGTTCGAACGAATAGGCAGCGAGTCATCGATCACGACGGACGTCCGTATTATTGCTGCGACCAACAAGGAAATTCGAGAAGAGATCCGGCAGGAGCGGTTTCGGGAGGATCTGTACTTCCGTCTGAACGTTGTTCCAGTGCACATGCCGGCTCTTCGTGATCGGACGGACGATATTCCGATGCTCCTGAACGAATTTCTGCAGGAGGCCAAGGCGGACATAACGGTTGATGAAGGTGCTCTTGAGGTATTGCAGAGCTACCCCTGGCCAGGAAACGTTCGCGAGTTGAAGAATTTCGTCGAACGGGTTAGCATTATGGCTGGTACCGATCGTCTTACCGAGAAAGAAGTCAATCGCTTTCTCGGTAATCGGGGTACCGCAGCAAGGATGTCGCCTCTGGGTGACCTTCTGAGTTTGAGTCTGTCCGATGCCCGGGACAGTTTTGAACGGCGGTATCTTACAGAAAAGCTTCGCGAACACGATTACAACGTGGCGCGGACGGCTCAGGACATGGGCGTGTATCCCAGCAGTTTGCACGCCAGAATTAAGAAGTTTGGGATCGAGCTTAAGAGATGAACACGAGACCGATAACGGCACGACAGCAAGAAATCCTCAATTTCATCATCTCGTATATTCAGGATTATAAGTATCCACCGACGATCCGGGAGATATCGGAGAATTTTGCGATCTCTACAAAAGGGGCCCACGATCACGTGAAGGCTCTGGAGAAAAAACGCCGTATTCGTTGTGATACCGGACGGTCCCGGGCTATAGAGGTCCTGAACCCTCCTGAGACTCCGTCTTCTGTTGACGAGGTACGGGAGATCCCGCTATTGGGGAATGTAGCTGCCGGTGCTCCTCTGCTTTCAGTCGAAAACCAGGACGGAGCGGTGAAGGTCCCGGCGTCGTACCTGCGGAACAAAGACTATTTCGCTCTCCACGTCCAGGGTAACAGCATGATCGGGGCCGGGATTCTTGACGGCGATGTGGCGATTATCGAACAGCAGCCCGTTGCGGAAAACGGCGACATCGTTGTTGCTATGGTTGAAGAATCGGTCACCCTGAAACGGTTTTACCGTGAGGCCAATCGGGTTCAGCTGAAGGCGGAAAACCCGGCCTATCCTCCCATCTACACTCGGGATGTCCGTATTCTGGGTAAACTGGCTCACATCGTCCGGAGCTATACCTGAACTATGGCACAGTCACTTCCTCCTGTTGTCCTCTACCTCGGGCCCGAAGAGGGGGACAAACAACGGGCAATACAGGAAATCCGGGGCGCCTTTCAGAAAAGGTACGGTGATGGTCTGGAAGAGCATACGTTTTATGCTTTTGAGACACCGGCACACCACATCACCGGTATTCTTCAGAACGGGTCCCTCTTCGGAAGTGCCACCATTATGCGTTACCGGTGTGTAGAGTACCTGAAAAAGAAAGAGGATATCGCCTCTCTGGTAGAGTACGCCCAGCAACCTGTGGACGGCACGGTCCTTATCATGGAGAGTTCCGACGTATCTGTGCATAAAGACCTGGAAAAGGCAGCCGGCGGCAGAAACAAGAAGATCTTCTGGGAGATGTTTGAGGACCAGAAACAGGGCTGGCTTCAGGGGTATTTCCGTCGCCATAGCGTACGGATAGATCCGGATGCAGTGGAGTTGATGCTGGAGTTGGTGCAGAACAACACCATGGAACTCAGCATGGAAGCCGACCGACTTATCGCATTTATCGGCGACCGCATCACCGCAGATGACGTTGATCAGTATATCTACCACGCCCGGGAAGAAAACGTCTTCACCCTATACGATGCAATAATCGACAAAGACCTGGATCACGCGTTGGATATCCTGTTGAAACTGATGGTCTCCTCCGACGCCGTGCAAATTCTGGGTGGTCTCTCATGGCAGCTGGAACGGCTCTACGGTATCCACGTTTTACGGTCACAGGGTGTCCCGGAAGGCCGGATATTTGACGAACTGCCCGCGTTTCTGGGACAGAAGCAGCGAATTACCAGCAAGAGGGCCCAAAACAGCCTGACCAAGGCTGCAAGCGCGTACAGTTTGCAAGACAGTGAGGCGATCAAACTGCTGACCGGTGACATGGATGCCCTGCTTCGGAACATACCGACGGCTCTACACGGTGATTTGATGCAGCAGTACATCTACAGCGTCATCGTCCGGGGCGGTCGGTGGAACCCCCAGGGTGATGGAGGGCACCGTATGTGGGAATACCCTGCGGTTGCCCGGCCCGCTGAATCAGTGTAAAAAGAGCTGCTTCTTGACGTACTCCTGAACTTCCAGGGCTTTTTCTTCGGAGATACCGGTGCTTTTGGCGATGATATCTACCGGAGTTTCAATGATGCTTTCGACACCCGGAAAAGCTCGAAGGATGCGGGCCGCCCGCTTGGGGCCGATGCCCGGTACTCCTTCCAGGGTGGAGGTAACGATGTCTTTTTTCTGCAGCCCCGCCCGGTAGGTCGTTGCAAAGCGATGAGCCTCGTCCCGAACGTACTGGACTACCCGGAGCGCCGGATTTCCCTGAGGCAGGATAATTGGACCAGAGCGATCCGGGAGAAAGAGTTCTTCTTCCTTTTTGGCGATGCCGACGACGGGAATCGAAAG
>JBAYPC010000049.1:0-10700 GCA_041677905.1 Alkalispirochaeta sp.
CGCTGTATCGCACTCTCCTGTTCATCCGAAAGGACGATCCGCTCCGGTTCCACCTCAGGTTCGTCACCGGCCACTTCAGGAAGCTCTTTCCTGCGCCGTGCGCTTGGCAGCATGGACGACAGAACCTCACCCAGGGGGCTCACATAACTCCGGGAGACCCATTTGGCAAGATCGAGATACTCGTCGTCAAAGAGGGGTTCCGAGTCCAGAACACGGGATATCGGTTTGATCCGCTCTACCGGTTCTTCAGGGTTTCCGTGTCCCACGACCACCCCGGTAACGGTTCGTTTTCCAAAGGGAACGATAACCCGGACGCCGAAGGGAACGTCGCCCATATCTTCGGGGATGCCGTAGGTAAAAACAGTATCAACCGGGACGGGAACGGCAACCTGCAGTAGTCGAAGTGTTGCCATGGGCTATTCGGAGACGGTATGGCCTGCGTTGTCGATCAGCCAGTTCCGGACCGATTTAAGGTCCTCCCAGACCGGGCGCCGCCAGGCGGGGTTCCGAAGTACACCGCTGGGATGGAACGTGGGGACCAGGGGAATCCCCTCATAGTGGTAGAAGGTGCCGTGAATACGGGTGATTCCGGTGGTGGTACCGGTGAGTATTCGGGTACTGATACGGCCAAGGGTCACTATTAACCGCGGGCGGACAAGGCGTATCTGTTCTTTCAGGAAGGGAATGCAGCTGTCGCTTTCGGTTGGTTGGGGGTCCCGGTTGTTGGGGGGACGGCACTTTACGATATTGGCAAGAAAGACGTTTTCTCCCCGGAACAGTCCGATTGAGGCGAGCCACTTGTCCAGGTACTGGCCGGCATTTCCCACAAAAGGGGTTCCTTCCGCGTCTTCCTGGGCTCCCGGACCTTCGCCGATTAACATGACCAGCGGATCAAGCACCCCTTCACCGGGGACTGCGTTGGTCCGCCCCAGAGAAAGGGGACATCTGCTGCACGTGCGGATTTCTTCGGCCAGTTCGTCCAGGCGTTTTTGCCGTTCCTCCACCGTCATTGTACTGCCGGCGTCACGGATGGTACCTATACCGACACCGTCGGCAGCACTTTCGCCTCCCGTTGACTCTGAATATGACTCTGAACGGAAGAGAAACTCCGCCATATCCCTGTCGTATTCACGGACTTCGGCACGAGGTTCCAGTGCAACGACGATGTCGTTCAGAAGGTTGTAGAGCGTTCCTATATGTCCCTTTTCGGTCACTCCCCGTACTCCTTGTCGCTGGTATCGCCTTTGTTGTTGGCATTGCCTTTGTTGTTGGCGTCGCCCATATCGTTGGTATCGTGTACCACATCATAGTCCACGTCGTGGAGAAAGAGACCCCAGGCGGGAGCAGTTGTCCCCGAAAGACCCCGTCGTCGTTCCAACAGCAGTTCCGAAACGGACTGGTCGGGAAAATCACCCCTGAGACGCCACCGTTCCCGCTCTACCAGGGTGCCGACGATTGATCGTACCATACGCCACAGAAATCCGTCGGCTCCAATGGCGAATTCCACGGCGTTACCCCATGACCGCCAGTGGGCGTACTGGACCGTCCGCACCATAGACCCCTGCTCCTTCCGACGAGCGGCAAAGGTGGAAAAATCGTGTCTCCCCACAAATTCAGCGGCGTCACCGTTCAGACGGTCCAGATCGGGCATCTCCGGGATTCTCCACGCATACGCCCGTTGATGGGGCAGCGTGTAAGGCCCTACCACGATATGGTACCGGTAATGGCGGTTTCGGGCATCATACCGGGCGTGAAACCCCTCCGGAACTTCCCGTGCGTCGATGACCCGCACGTCGTGGGGCAGGCGACTGTTCACCGCTGCAGGGAACGCGCGGAGGGCGATACCGTCACGGTCGCTGACCAGTGAAACGTACTGCCCTGTGGCGTGAACCCCCGCATCGGTACGACCGGCTGAAACTGTGTGTACCGGATGACCATGCAGATCGGCAAGCGCCTTTTCAAGTTCCCCCTGGACCGTCCGTTCCGAAAGCTGTTTTTGGTATCCGGCAAAGCGGGAGCCGTCGTAGGCGAGCCGAAGAAGCAACGTACGCATCAGATATCGACGTCCTGCTCACCCTCGTCGTCGCCTTCGCTCTCTCCAAGCTCTTTGTTGATGGCGTCGTACACTTCCCGTGCGTTATCCAGAATTGCGGCCGGTTTTTCTTTGCTGGCCTTGCCCATACCGAAAATCCGCGCAACTGTTCGTTTAGCCCGCTGCAGCGCGTGAGTGCGCATTTCCGGATCAGATCGGGGGCCGTACTCGAATTCAAGCAATCCGCTCAGGTACAGCACACCGTCATAACCGTAGTTCTTGTCGATATCGGGGCCCAGCGTACGGGCACCGGAAAGCGGCTGAGTCCCGTCCTGTTCGCCTTCCACGGCGCGGCTGTAGTAGTACCGGGCTTTCCGGTAAAAAACCGACGCCATATAGTCAAAATTCTCAGTAGGTCGTTTCCGATGGAGATCGGTACAGAGCCACGCCGCCCGAAGCTGGCAGAGACCCGATTTGAACAGGGGAGAAAACTGTTTGGGGAAGTGCTCATAACAGAGGGAGGCAAACAGATAGCCGGCCACCCCTTCCGGCAACCCCCGGGGTTCCGAAAAGTTGAGGTCCGGGAAGATATCCGCCAACATCTCCAGTCGTTTTTCCGTCTCTTCGTGCAGCTTCGGGATAACAGCTTCGGGAATCAACAAAAAATCGTCGTCAAAAACGGCGTAGTGGCAGGACGGACAGACGGTCACCGGATAGATCAGAGGAAAAACCTCGCCAAACTGCTTGGACTCTTCGTAATTACGGCGCAGTTCCCTGGTCAGATTACCGGCGATCTGCCGCCCGCGACCGGTCCGCATTTCCTCCCGGAAGATCTTCTCGTCACAGACCGGGCAGGTAATCGGTGTCTTCGAAAAAAAAGTCAATGATGCGGCCAATCTCGTCCTCCCTGATTACGGTTCATCCCCCGTACGGATTACCCCTCTATAACCACCATAGCAATGGCGTGTTCCTGTTCATGGGTAAGGGACAACCAGAGCTTGCTGCCGCCGATACGCCGTAGAGCCCGCTCCGCCGCACCGGAGACGTGGAGCTCCGGTTTACCCAAAGCGTCGTTGACCACCCACACCTCCCGAAGCCCGAATCCACGAAAGCCGGTACCCAGCGCTTTGGCGTAGGCTTCCTTGGCGGCGAACCGGGCGGCCAAAGAGAGAGCCGCACCATCACGTCGTTCGTAGATCGCCTCCCGTTCCCGGTCGTCGAAATACCGCCGCAAAAGCGTTTCATCTTTCAACCAGTTGCGCATCCGGGCTACGGCAACGACATCTATTCCTATACCACAGATCATTCTTGCTACCGAACGTTCAACTGGACCGAGGTAGGTTCATAACGCAGTACGACAAACCCCGGCGGGACGACGGGACGTACCGGCAGCCGGATAGTGCCCTCCTCGGTTACCACAGAGGCGTCCACAGTCAGCTGTACGTCCCCCGGACCACTCTGTTCTACATCGATCTGTTTGGCCTGAACCCGGATCAACCCCGTGGGAATGTCCTGGTCAATGAAAAGATCCGATGACAACCCCATTACAATCAGCTCTACCGGTTCAAAGGTCTGCAGGACCACCGCTTCTTCGATAATACCCCGAATTTCCACAATGTCGCCGCCGTGAAAGAGGATCAGCGGGTCCGGCCGTACCAGTCTGATCCGTTCGGTAAAGGGCTCCTTCCTGTTTGATATATCCACGTCTTCGGTATACACCGTGCGGATTTCCTCGAGGATGCTTCGGGGCCCTTCAACTTCGACCGAGGACGGCGTCATCATGAGCTGCACCAGCTCATAGCCGGAAGGGGGAAACCCGCTGGTCCGGGGTACCACTTCCAGACTCTTCAGGAGTCGCTCTTCCAGTCGGATAACGACCACGTCCGGTTCGGCCGTTACTTCCAGTGCCCCTGAACCTTCTGCTGTTCTGGTGCGGTTGATCTGGACGGGGGCTGTGTACTCACCGTCGGTGGAAAAACGCCGGAGATCGAGGAATGCCCGAAAATCATCCTCCACCACCCGGAATACCTGTTCCGAATCGCCGCGAACACGAAGCCGTACTTGCCGAGGATAGGTAGATGCAGGAACCTGGTCGGCACTCAACTCCAGTTCCAGAGGAACTGTGAGAAACCGCTCCTCCAGCCGGGTGATATCATGGTAGACCAGAAGCAGTACTGCCGCGGCCAACGACAGGATCTTCGCCGGCCAGTTCTTGAAGGTGCGGGCGAGAAGGTTTCTAATCTGCAAGTTCAGCCACCTCCTCAGCCGTATCTTCTCCGCTGCCATCGCCTATGTTCAGAAGGTCCGACAGGCGGTCGCGGATTTCATCACTGCTCAGGTCGTAGTAGAGATTGGAGTCATGGGCGAGCGACATCGCCCCCGTTTCCTCACTGACAATCAACACAACCGCGTCGCTTTCTTCAGCCAGACCCAGCGCAGCACGATGGCGCGTTCCAAAACTGCGGCGCACGTCCATTTGCTCTGAAAGGGGTAAAAAACACCCCGCCGATACGATGCGACCGTTTTCCACAACCACCGCTCCGTCATGCAGCTCCGTATCGTGGCTGAATATGGTAAGGATGAGGGCCGAAGAGACTTCGGCATCGATGGACGTTCCCGTCTCGATGATGTTTTTTTGTCCCACCGACCGGGTAAAGACGATCAACGCACCGCGCTTGCGATAGGAAAGAACCTCGGCCGAACTCATAACCGCATCGATCTGGGCCGGTTGCGCCCCCGAACCGGGACGCAGCCAGGTACCCTGTCCGATCCGGGTAAATATCTTTCGAAGTTCGGGCTGAAAGATAATGGCGATACCGATGACAAAACTGGGAGCCAGGA
This sequence comes from Alkalispirochaeta sp., assembly GCA_041677905.1. GTDB lineage: Bacteria > Spirochaetota > Spirochaetia > DSM-27196 > Alkalispirochaetaceae > Alkalispirochaeta. The sequence continues at coordinate 4,874 of JBAYPC010000049.1, forward strand.
TGTTGATGATCCACAGAACTGTGGACAGGTTGAGAAAGAAGGAAACGGCATAGAGAACACCCAGAAACAGGGCGCCCCGGACAAGCTGTACCGCCCGGGTCTGCACGAGGATATGGTAACTCTTGTAAATGAGAAAACTCAAAAGCAGGACATCGAGAGCGGGAATAATTAACTGTCGTACAAACTCAAAATCCTGCAAAACCGTCATCGAATATCCGTCCTGCCGGGCATTGTACAACAGACACGACCCGCTATGATAGCGCCGCTGCCGAGTAGATGGACCTCAGAAAATATCCACGATTTCCGTTAATTCGTCACGCGACTGAAACGACCACGGCCGGAAGCTCGTTCAGGCATATCTCAGACATGTGATTGTGAACGAACTTCTTCAGCCGGTCTTACTTGTTTTTCTTTTTATGTCTGTTCTTTCGCAGCTTTTTCTTGCGTTTGTGAGTTGCAATTTTCTTGCGTTTTCGCTTTCGTCCGCAGGGCACAGTGCTCTCCTTTGTAAAATTAGATTGACAGTATGCAGATCGACCCATTCCCTGTCAAGAATGGTCATGAGGAACGGTTATTAAGACTATCAAGACCCAGTGATTCTATCCACTTCGACACGATTGTGACAAGCCCGTCGAAATCCTCCGCATGGAGCCACGTCACTCCCGGTATCCGGCGAAAAAAAAGCTCTTGCCGCTTGGCGTACCGGCGACTGTTCCGGGCAATACGCGCCTCAATATCGCGTAACTCCGATTCGGACCAGGGAGGACCATCACCGGTCTCAATGAATTCCCGATAGCCGATACTCCGAAAAGCCGGGTCATCTGCGGTGTAACCTTCTGCCAGCAGCTCCGTTACTTCTCGAGAAAGCCCTTTTTCCATCATCCGATGGACCCTGTCGTTGATCCGCCGGTACAGCTCGGCCCGGGGACGGAACAGGCCGATAACAAGCGGTTCTATTCCGTTCCGTATATCCTGCGGTACCGGATGGTCGGAAAGCGGCAACCCCGTCTCTTCGAAAACCTCCAGGGCCCGAACAACCCGGTAGGCGTCGTTCCGACCGATTCTCGCCTCAGCCTGCGGATCAACCCCGGCCAGTTCCTGGCGCAGAGCATCCAGACCCTCCACCTCAAGTCGTTCCAGGAGTCGTCGCCGGATCTCTTCAGACGCCGCAGGTGTGCTCGGCAACCCAAAGAGATACCGCTGCAGATAGAATGCGGTCCCTCCTGAGATAACGGGAATGGCCTCTCTGCCGGCAATTTCGGGGACCAATGCGTCACACGACTGGACAAACCTGCCGGCGTCGAACGGGTGGTCTCCTTCGAGAATGTCTATTAGGTGATGAGGAAGAAGCTCCCGCTCCGCACCGACCGGTTTGGCCGTTCCGATATCAAATCGGCGGTAAACTTGCCGTGAATCAGCCGAAACCAGCTCGAAACAAAACCGCTTTAGCTGCCTGACCAGTTCAAAGACCGCCGCCGTTTTCCCGACGGCAGTGGCCCCAAAGAGTATGATCGGTCTTTGAACCGGGTTACTCTGTGATCTCGAATTGGACCTCTTTATTGATGACCTCGGTGATGGCCTGGGATACTACTTTATCACCGTCTTCACTGACGCTGCCGTGTTCATCAGAGCTGAAGGCGCGACGGATTTCTCCGATCTGATACGCACGACGGATAGCGGCAGTGGTCACCTGGTATACGTTTCTTTGATCTTCCAATAGCCTGTCAAGGGGTATCGCCATTAAGCCTCCGACGGTGATAGTACCCTGAAATTGAATTATAAGGCAACCTTGACGAATCCGGCACGATCATTGAACAATCGGGACCAAGAGGAAAAACACTGCATGGCAGATATGGCATTGGTAATTGTTGAGTCACCCACAAAAGCGCGGACCATCAAACGGTTCCTTCCAAAGAACTTCGTTGTAGAAGCAAGTGTTGGACACGTCCGGGATCTTCCTCAGTCTGCATCAGAAATACCGGCGAAGTACAAAAAAGAACCATGGGCCCGTTTCGGGATCGATGTGGATAACGACTTTGCCCCCCTGTATGTGACACCAAAGGGAAAGAGCAAGATCATTCGGCACCTGAAGGCCCAGCTGAAGGAAGCGGATGTTCTGTATCTGGCCACGGATGAAGACCGGGAGGGTGAGAGTATTTCGTGGCACCTGCTGGAAATACTGAAGCCAAAAGTTCCCGTCCGGCGCCTGGTGTTTCACGAAATTACAAAAAAGGCGATTCAGAACGCCCTTGAAAACTACCGCTCGGTGGACCTGAAACTGGTGCGTGCCCAGGAGACGCGACGTATTCTTGACCGCCTGTACGGCTACACCTTGTCACCCCTTATCTGGAAAAAAATCGCCTACGGCCTGTCGGCGGGCCGAGTTCAGTCTCCGGGCCTTCGTATGATCGTTGACAGGGAACGGGAGCGGATCACCTTTCGCTCTGCCGAATACTGGAACCTTCTGGCGCGCCTGGAGAAACCGGGGGCTCTCCCCTCTTTTGAGGCGCGCCTGACCGAACTCCATGGGAAACGGGTAGCCACCGGCAAGGACTTTGACCCCTTGACCGGTAAGCTCAAGAACAGCAACGCCGTACTGGTCAGCGAATCCGACGCCGCTGAACTGCGCAGGACTCTTACTGATGCGACGTGGACCGTCGCAGATATAACGTCCCGGGATGTCATAAACAGACCGTCCCCACCGTTTATCACCTCTACCCTGCAGCAGGAGGGCAACCGAAAGCTCGGTTTGAGCGCCCGGGAGACGATGCGGGCCGCGCAAAAACTATATGAAGAGGGTTTTATCACCTACATGCGGACCGACAGCCCTACCCTCTCGACCGAGGCAATTGCCGGTGCTCGGTCACAGATAGAGAAACTCTACGGGAAGGAATACCTCTCGGAATCACCACGGCAGTTTTCTCCGGCCCGGCGGGAAGCCCAGGAAGCTCATGAGGCGATTCGTCCGGCAGGGACGGAGTTTCGCCATCCCGAAGACACCGGGCTGACCGGCAGGGAACGGGCACTCTACGATCTGATCTGGAAACGGACCGTGGCAAGCCAGATGGCCGATGCAAAAAAGCGTTCTCTGTCGGTCAAGATATCTGCAGGTGACGCGATATTCACCGCCAACGGCAACAGGATCGTCTTTCCCGGCTTTCTCCGGGTCTACGTCGAAGGCAAAGACAATCCGGATGCGGCCCTGGAGGACAAGGAGGTCTTGCTGCCACCCCTGGATACGGGGGATCTCCTGGAGTCCATTGCCCTCGACGCGGAGCAGCATCAGACTAAGCCGCCTGCACGCTTTACTGAAGCGTCGCTGGTGCAGCGCCTGGAGAAGGAAGGGATCGGACGCCCGTCTACCTACGCATCGATCATAAACACCCTTTACGAAAGAAATTATATCCGACGGGAGGACCGCAGCCTCATTCCGACTTTTACGGGAATGGCGGTGATCGAGCTCCTGGAAAACCACTTCAAGGAGCTCATCGAGTACAGTTTCACCAGTAATATGGAGGCCGCTCTGGACGAGATTGCGGTGGGTGAACGGAACTCCCTGAACTATCTACAGGGTTTCTACCTGGGCACCGACGGGCTCCGGGATCGAGTGGAACGACGGGAAAGCGAAATAAAGCCCGAAGAGTCCCGATCTATCGCCCTGCCGCAGCTTTCAAATTATCAATCCGTAAAAATCGGGCGCTACGGCGCCTATATCGTCCACATAGAGAACGGCGAGGAAATCCACGCATCCATCCCGGAACAGTACGCGCCGGCGGACCTGACTGAAACGGACATTCATGAACTGATTGAGGTACAGAAGAAAGGCCCCGAACCAATTGGCCGGCACCCCGAAGGGGGCGAAAACATCTACTGCCTGACCGGACGGTACGGCCCCTATCTGCAGCTTGGCGAAACGCCGGAGGACGGAGAAAAACCGAAGCGGGCAAGTCTTCCGAAAGGGATCCGCCCCAGTGAAGTGACGATGGAACTTGCGGTTAAACTGCTCAGTCTGCCCCGCAGCCTTGGGGCCCATCCCGAGACAAACCTGGAAGTTGTGGCGAATATCGGCCGCTTCGGCCCGTTTGTCGTCTGTAATGGTGAGTACCGTTCCCTCAAAAAGGACGACGATGTGTACACAATCGGTCTGGATCGGGCGGTGGAGCTTCTGGCGGAGGAAAAAAAGGGGCGCGGCGGTGCTGCGGTTCTAAAAGACTTTGGTACGGACCCCTCCAAGAAACGGAAAATCGTCATCTACGACGGCCGTTACGGACCGTACATCAAGGCCGGTACCAAGAACTTTTCTCTTCCCGAGGAGCTTCGGACGCCCGAGGCTATTGAAAAACTGACCCTTGACGACGTGAAGAAGATCATAAACGGGAAATGACCCCGATTCCGGTGATGTCCTTCCAAAATTTTTCGGGGTATGAAATACTGCTTTTTACACCCGAGGTAATTTCAACCATCCTGGAGGCGTATTCAACATGATTATTCTCACACTCAACTGTGGCAGTTCTTCGGTCAAGTACCAGCTGTACGACTGGGACAGACACGACGTACTTGCAAATGGACTTGTCGAACGGGTAACGCAAGAGGGCTCGAAGATCCTGCACAAGGTACCCGGCCGGGACGAGCTGGAAATCGAACACCCCTGTCCAACCCATACGGTGGCGATTCAGCTCATAATGGATACGTTGGTCAACCCAAAGTACGGTGCGATCACGTCTATGGACGAGGTTAAAGCTGTTGGTCACCGGGTTGTACACGGTGGTGAAGTTTTCAAGAAATCGGTCATTGTAGATGACGGCGTCGTTGAGACCTTCCAGAAAATTCAGAACCTCGCGCCCCTGCACAACCCTGCAAACATCCAGGGCATCACCGCCGCACGAACCGTTCTGCCCGGTGTCCCCCATTGCGCCATTATGGACACCGCGTGGCACCAGACCATGCCGCCCCACGCGTACACCTATGCGGTACCCCACTCCTGGTACAAGGACTACGGAGTGCGCCGCTACGGGTTTCACGGGACTTCTTTTCTCTATACCGCCAAACGGGCGGCGGTACTTCTGGGCAAGCCGCCGGAAGAGACGAATCTCGTTATCGCCCATATCGGAAATGGAGCAAGCATCTGTGCAGTCAAAAACGGTGTTTCCGTGGATACGAGCATGGGCCTCACTCCTCTGGAAGGACTTGTTATGGGGACCCGCAGCGGTGACATCGATCCGGCTATCCCCTTTTACGTCATGAACCAGTCAGGTATGTCGCCGGATGAACTGGAACGAACGCTGAACAAGAGCAGCGGCGTGCTGGGCATTACCGAAGAGTTTGTAGACCGTCGAGACATCGAAGTTGCCGCAAAAAAGGGCAACACGCTGGCCCAGTTGGCAATTGACGTTGAATCGTACCGGATTCGTAAGTACATAGGCGCCTACGCCGCCGCGGTCGGGGGCGTTGATGCGGTCGTCTTCACCGCTGGTGTCGGCGAAAGAGGACCGACCATTCGCGCCAAAGCCCTTGAAGGGCTCTCTTTTATGGGCATAAAAGTTGATCCTGAAAAGAACCAGGCCTCCCGTACAAAGAACGCCGAAACCGACATCAGCACCGATGATTCGCCGGTTCGTATTTTTGTGATTCCCACCGATGAGGAACTGGTGATGACCGAAGACACCTACTCTTTGGTGGCCGGTACGTATGATATCCACACCAACTTTCGGTACTCTTTTCAGAACAAAGACTATATCAATATGGAACGAAATGGTTGTGTGGACCGTGATTTTCAGAAGATCACCGGTCTTGAAGAGATCGTCGTTTCCCCGCCACCGAGTGGCGC
>JBAYPC010000050.1:0-10631 GCA_041677905.1 Alkalispirochaeta sp.
GACAGTTTCCTGAGTTGACCTCCCTGAACTACGTCATAAACACGACCCGGAACGACAGCCTTGCAGATCACACCGTCCACCTGTACGCTGGACAGGAGTGGATCACCGAAGAGTGCGGACCCAACAAGCTGCGAGTCCGTCCCAAGGCGTTTTACCAGACCAATCCGGAGCAGGCGGTGCGGCTGTACCGACGGGTATTTGAGTTGGCCGAGCTAACCGGAGGGGAAACGGCGTTTGATCTCTACTGTGGAATCGGGAGTATCGCCCTCTACGTCGCCCGCCACGTCCGTAAGGTCATCGGTATTGAAATGGTAGAAGACGCGGTGACCGCCGCCCGGGAAAATGCGGAGATAAACGGTATTTCCAACGCCACATTTCGGGCGGGCCAGGTTGAGGCGGTCCTTCCGGCGGTTATTGCCGAACACGGTTCACCGGACGTCGTCTTTGTCGATCCACCCCGGGCGGGGCTTCACCCGGGAGCACGCAAAACGCTGGCCTCCCTGGGACCAAAGCGAATTGTCTACACCAGTTGCAATCCCAGAACTCAGGCCGCTGATATTGCGGACCTGGCAGAGCTGTACCGTATCACGGCGATGCAGCCGGTCGACATGTTTCCCCAGACGCGCCATGTCGAAAATATCGCCGTTCTGGATCGCCGTTTCGGATAGCCGTTCCAATAGCTGATCGGTGGCCACAATTCGGCGCCTTCTGATTTCGCGCGTTGACAGGAGAAGGCCCACTCCGTACTCTTGAGTCTATGAATCTGAAGAAAATTCTGTCTCCTTCGGTGATATTTCCCTCAATTGAAGTAACCACCAAAGAAGATGCAATAGAATCGATGGTGAAACTCCTTGCGGCCGCCCGAGATGCGGGCCCGATCGAACCGCTGCTGGAAGTGGTCATGGAGCGGGAACGAAAGGACAGCACCGGTCTGGAACAGGGTATTGCCGTTCCACACGGTAAGACCGATGCGGTGACCGACCTTATCGCCGGTATCGGACGGCTGGTTGAGCCGGTCGAGTGGGGTACTCGGGACGGATCGCTCGTACGTATTCTGGTAATGACCATTTCGCCCCTCAAGAGAACAGGACCACATCTCCAGTTCATTGGTGAGGTCGTTCGGCTGCTACGAGAAGAAAGGCACCGTACGTCTCTTCTCTCGGCTTCGGGAGCGTCTGAGATGTACGACGTTATGACGCAATGACCCACTACATTACCGTTCTTATCATTCAGCTGGCGGTTCTGATCACCGCGGCCATGTTGTTAGGCCACTCCTTTGAGCGGTTCCTGAAACTGCCCCGGGTGTTGGGAGAGCTGATCGCCGGAATGCTGGTCGGTCCCTTCGGGCTGGGGCGTATCTACCTGCCTCCCCTTGGGCAGGTCCTCTTTCCGCTGGACACAGGTAACCCCCTTCCGGTCAGCGTGGAACTCTACGGTATCGCTATTCTCGCCTCGGTGATTCTGCTGTTTCTGTCGGGCCTTGAAACAGATTTACCGACCTTTCTACGGTTTTCGGGGGTGGGCAGCGCCGTCGGGATCGGCGGTGTAATCGTTTCATTTGTTCTGGGAAATACGGCGGCCGTCATGCTGCTGCCGGGGGTAGACAGTTTTATGGACCCGGCGGCGCTCTTTCTCGGGACCCTGGCCACGGCAACCTCCGTCGGTATTACCGCCCGGATACTATCGGAACAACGTAAGATGTCCACGCCGGAAGGGGTGACAATCCTGGCCGCAGCGGTCCTGGACGATGTCATCGGCATTGTCCTTCTGGCGATCGTCGTGGCGCTGGTCCGGGTTGATACCGGAATTGTCGATTGGAGGCAGATAGGGCTGGTCGCGGCAAAGGCGTTCGGTTTCTGGATTGGAAGCACGGTTATCGGCATTCTGGTGGCGCCTCGTCTGGTGAAGGGGCTCAAAAAGATTGGGTCTATGGAAGAGATCGCCGGTATAAGCCTTGGGCTTGGTCTGCTTTTGGCGGGGCTGGCCGAGACGGCGGGGCTTGCCATGGTTATCGGTGCGTACGTCATGGGGCTGTCCCTCAGTCGGACCGATGTTGCCGACCAGATCAGGGACCGTCTCCAGGGTCTTTACACCTATCTGGTGCCCGTCTTTTTCGCCGTCATGGGTCTGATGGTGGACTTTCAGGCGCTGGGACCGATTTTGGTCTTTGGTTTGATTTTTGCTGCGACGACGATTGTCGGTAAACTGATCGGGTGTGGTCTGCCGGCGTTGGTCCTGGGTTTTAACGTTCGGGGGGCATTCCGGATCGGCGCGGGTATGCTGCCCCGGGGTGAGGTGACGTTGATTATGGCCGGTATCGGGCTGTCGTCGGGGGCGATCGGTCCCGATCTCTTTGGTGTGGCCATTATGACGCTGTTGGTCAGCAGTATTGTCGCGCCGCCCCTTCTGATCGGCAGCTTCCGGGGTGGCTCAGGGTACCGCAAGGCCGACCCGTCCGACGAGGAGAAGGGGATACGGCAGGTGACGCTGGAACTTCCCTCAGCGTACGCGGCGGATTTTGTGCGGACCCGGATTGTACAGGCCTTTCGCAACGAGGGGTTCTACGTTTCCCGGGTAGATATGAACTCCCGGCTGTACCGGATCAGGCAGAACGAGGTGAACATCACCATGGTTCAGAAGGAGGGGGTTATCAGGCTGTCCACGCCCAGTAAGAACGAGCAGCTTGTCCGGCTGCTGCTTCTGGAGGAGTTGGTGGAGCTGAAGGAGCTGATGGGTACGCTGGAGGATATCGGCCGGGATTCGGGGTCTTTGGGAGATGATCTGATTGGGGGTATGTTTGGCGACGGCTGAGAGGGGGTCGCTTTATGGTCGGTATCGCGCCTGGCGGGGGCCCGTTGGGGTTGCCCTGGGGGGTGGTGGGGCCCGAGGTATTGCTCACGTGGGTGTGCTTGAGGCGCTGACCTCCCAAGCCTCCTACGACTCCCACGGCTCCCGTGGCTCCCGTGGCTCCCATCCCAAGTTGAAACCCACCATCTTTGCCGGCACGTCCGCCGGCAGCGTCATGGCCGTTCTGGCCGCAGCAGGGCTGTCCGTCGAAGAAATTCGGGAATTTGCGGTGGAACTGGAATGGTTCAAACACATTATCCCCGTCCGGGAGGTGATCGACTTCCGTACAATCAGTAAAACCGGCGTCTTTCCCAACACCCGGCTTGCCGAGGTGGTAAACGAACGGATCGGAGGTCGCAGTTTTGACGAGCTGGAGTACGATGTTGCGGTAACTGCAACGGATATAGAAAACTGCCGACGGGTTATCATCACCTCCCGCCGTGTGGCCAGGAGAATCTGTCGTCGGGAACTGGAGAGGTTTCTGCCGCCGCCGAAGGGAAATTTCCCCGGAGCTGAGACGCTGGTCCTCTCTGATGTGGACGATGTCGGACTGGCCGTCCGAGCCAGCTGTGCTGTCCCCGGTTTTTTCCGACCGGTACCTATCCACGACATGCAGCTGGTGGACGGCGGCCTGGTCGACCAGACCCCGGTTGATGTGGTGCGGGCCATGGGAGCGAGATTTTCTATTGGCGTCAGTCTGGCCCTCTCGTTTATGCCCCAGAAGCTGGTTAATGCCAAACACGCTTTTAGCGGCACCATCGGAATGCTCGGCATTCAACAACTGCGGAAAAGCCTGGAACTGGCGGATATCGGCTTCCAGGTTTCCGGAATAGATTCAAGAAGTCCCATCAAGCCCCACCAGGTCGATCTGATCGGGGTGGGACGAAAGGACATGTACGACAATATCGCCCGCTATTTCGGATGAAGCACTATTTGAGATGAAACCGATTTCGCACCCCCGGTCCGGATTTCGCACCGGCCTCACCCCACTCCAGATATAAAAACAGCCTCCGGGCGTGACGAAAGTTCAATTTGGCCTTATCTTTATATACATGAGTAACGAAACAATAATTATCGGAGGAGGATGTTTCTGGTGCCTGGAGGCGTTCTTCCGTCGACTCGACGGCGTGGTGAATGCAGAATCGGGATACGCCGGCGGTACCGTTGCCAACCCCACCTACGAGCAGGTATGCACCGGCGACACCGGCCACGCCGAAGTTGTCCGGATCACCTACGATACGGCGGTCATCTCTCTTTCAGAAATCCTGGAGTTCTTCTGGAAGGCCCACGACCCTACAACCGTCAACCGACAGGGTGCCGATGTGGGAACCCAGTACCGGTCGGTGGTCTTCTTCGATGACGCACAACAGAAAGAGACCATTCAACAGAGCCGGGATGCGGCACAGAACAACTACTCCCAACCAATTGTCACTCAGATCGTTCCTGCAACGACCTTTTACCCCGCCGAAAGCTACCATCGCGATTATTACGAACGGAATCCCGATCAGGGGTACTGCCGTATGGTGATCAAACCTAAACTCAAGAAACTTGGACTCGAAATTGCAGCCCTCCCGAGGTAACCGATCAATATTCGGTGACCACCCCTCCCGAGGTGACCAGCCCGGCTACGACCTCTTCTTCAGGAACGAACTCACCCCGGACCAGCTGAAAAAACGCCCCGTCCCGCGGGCCGACGATGAAACCGACCTGCGGGGACACTACTTCCGGGACACCACCGCCATTGTCCACTCCTATCCCTTCCGGCGGATGAAACACAAAACCCAGGTCTTTTTTGCCCCCCGGAACGACCACATCTGCACCCGAATAGAACACGTCATGCACGTGGCCACCATAGCCGCAACGATAAGCCGCGCCCTGAACCTCGACTCGGACCTTGCCTGGGCCATCGGCATGGGCCACGACCTGGGACACACCCCCTTCGGCCACCTGGGCGAGACAATCCTCTCCCGCCTCCACGGCCAGGACGGCTTTCGCCACGAAATCTACAGCCTCCGAGTAGTAGACCACCTGACCAACCACGGCAAAGGACTCAACCTGACCTACGCCGTCCGGGACGGAATCATCAACCACTGCGGCGAAAAATTTGAACAGTACCTGGAGCCCGATCACCAGGTAAAAGAGCTGACGACCATCACCCGCCGGGAATACCTGCCCAGCACCTGGGAAGGCGTCGCAGTGCGCATGTCCGACAAGATCGCCTATCTGGGTCGTGACCTGGAAGACGCCATGCAACTGGGCCTGGTCCAACGCGCAGACATCCCCAAAAAAGGCGGAAAAGTCCTGGGGTACAGCAACTCCCAGATCATAGACACCCTGGTGAACGACCTCATCCGACAGTCCCTTGCCACCGGACGCATCGGCTTTTCCGACGACGTCTACGAGGCCTTTCTCCAGCTTAAAGACTTCAACTACCAGCACATTTACTCAAGCCCCGCCCTTGCGGCGTATCACGAGTACTTTGAACGCATTTTAGAAACCCTGTACCACTACCTTCAGAACCTCTTTGACCGCCACGGCGCCGATCAAGCCGCCTATGACGCCGAGCGCAACACCCTGGCCGCCCGCTTCGGCGACTACATCGGTAAAATGAGCGAGTTCTACGCCCGCGAATCCGAAGGACCCTCCCAAGTCGTCTTTGACTACATCGCCGGCATGACCGACGTCTTTGCCATCGACAGCATCCAGGAAATCATGGTTCCCAACCAGTTCGCCGCCCAGTTCGACAAACTTGAGCTGGGTATCGAGCCCGGAACGTGACCATGTCCCACCCGACGCAGCCCGACGTGCCGACCGTTCCCCACCTTTCAGACAGCCATTTCCACAGCACCGCCATGGCGTCCCGGGGGCTGATTCCTTCTGATATTTTAATTGAACTTCGTCTGCGCGGAGCTGGTCCCATGGTTGATGTGGCGATCGTACCGGAGGACACAGCGCGACAGCGGGAACTTACCGGTACCGTGCCCGACGTCTACTACACAGTAGGCCTCCATCCCGGATCGTCCGGCCGGGACGACTGGGAGGCGGCGCTGGAACTGATACACCGGGAACTGACGACAGGCGCGTACCACGCCGTCGGTGAGGGGCCTCGACTGGTACCGCATGTACGCCCCCCGGGAACGACAGCGTACCCTCTTTGAGCGTCACCTGGATTTTGCAAACGAGTTCGGGCTACCCGTCATCGTCCACAACAGGGATGCCGATGCAGACTGCCTGGCCGCACTGAAGGCCAACCCGCCGACGGCCGGAGGAGTCATGCACTGTTACAGCAGCGACCCCGAATGGATCGTTCCCTTTCTGGATGTGGGTATGTACATCAGTTTTGCCGGCAACGTCACCTTCAGAAACGCCGGCGGCCTCCGGGAGGCCGCCGCTTCAGTCCCGGAAGACCGGCTCCTCCTTGAGACGGACGCACCCTTTCTCACCCCCCATCCTCATCGGGGACAGACCAATCACCCCGGATATCTTGCGGTAACCGTTGCCGCCGTCGCCGCAGTCCGCGGCGTGAGTCCGGAGCACCTTGCCGAGCGTACGGCGGAGAACCTGAGTCGGTTTCTTCAGCTGAGCTGATATCAGGGCGCGCCCGACGGCGCCCGTTTACCCCGTTTACACGAGAGGTACAAACTGGAATGTATCGTGGCGGGTTGTCTTAATGCCGTCGGGAGTTCTCAAGAGGCGGGTCATCACCGAATAAGAGCCCGTTTCTACCGGCATGACCAGTCGGCCGCCCCTGCCGAGTGCGTCGACAAGCGGCTGGGGAACCTCAGAAGCCTGGGCCGAGACGATTATTACGTCAAATGGAGCGTCCGGAAGAGTTATTTCTCTGCAGTTACCCAGAATACGGCGAACCTTGGTCATGCCCACCTCTTCAAGCCGCTTCCCGCCATAGGCGTAGAGCTCCGGGTTAACCTCGACGGTGGTGACCAGATCCTGGGAACCCGCAATGTAAGCCAGAAGGGCGGCGGCATAGCCCGAACCGGTGCCGATTTCCAGCACCTGGTCACCGGGACGCACCGCCGCAAGGTCTAACATGTAGGCGACGGTGTAGGGCTGACTGATCGTCTGACCTTCACCTATCGGCAGGGGACGGTCTTCCCACGCGTACGGTTTTTCCTCATCCGGAACAAAACGGTCCCGTGGAATAAACCGGAACGCGTCCAGAATGACACCCCGAGAGATACCTTTCTCCCGCAGCGTTCGGACGAGACATGAAGCGTCGCGACATCTGCGGTCACGCGTCTGCCGTTCAGTCGGTGTCTTTCGGGTCATTACGGACCATCTCCTTAAAAAACCTTAGAAAACGATGTTTCGTGTACTATATTAATATCCCGGGAGTACAAGGTCAATCACCGACTCCCGGCGCCATTGCCCCCCAAAAGCGCGTTATCGGCCGGAAAATACCGAAAAATCGGCAAACCGGACCGACCTAACTGCTTCGTGTCGTATAAAAACCGCTGCCGTTACGGACCCACTGTCACGGTGATCGGATGCTCCGTTTCCACTCCGACGGGGCCATACCGGTTTTCTTCTTGAACAGGCGGGAAAAGTAATACTGGTTCTCGAACTGCATCATCGCCGCCACTTCCTTGACCGAGATGTTGGGGTCCTGGAGCAGTTCTTTGGCCCGGAGAATACGCATCTGCAGGAAGTACTGGTAAGGGGTAAGGCCGGTGTACTTGCGGAAAACTTCCAGAAGATGGGTGTAGGCGACCCCTGCGGTACGGGCAATTTCCGGTATTTCTATCCCTGTATCGATCTGCTCCTGCATGATCATCCTCACCGTTTGTACCAGCTCACTGTCGCCGACATCGGTATGAGATGTCGTCTCGATGGAGTGGATGTGCGCCAGAAGCTGCAGGACGATAGCCCCCAGCCGAACCTGGAAGCCCGGCGGCTGCTGCCGGCAGAGGCGGACGATCTGCTCGTAATCGGCCATAACCTCCCGGTTCAGTCCGATGTGGCAGACCGCTCGCTCGGGGGTAAATAGCCCGTTCTGCCATAAACGGTACGCGTGGTCGCCGGAAAAACCAACCCAGTATTCCTGCCACCCCGTTTCCCGGGACGGTCGGTAGGCGTGGCGAACGCCGGGAAACAGAAGCATGACATCACCGGCCCGGACCTCCCGTCTGCCCATGCGTTCGCCTTCAAAATACCCCCTTCCGGACGTTATGTAGACAACCTGAAACTCTCCAAGAGTGCGGCCGGTTGCCACGGTGGAGGCGTAGTCATTGGGGTGTTCTTCCGGAACGAGTGGATAGGCGGCACCGGGTGGCACTTGTGAGTATCCGGCGTGGTTACAGTGAATTTCCCATCTCAGTGCTTCCGTATTGACCGGTAAGTACCGGGAAAAACTGTTTTTCGGGTAGGCCATAAAAAAAGTATATCACATTTCATTTTTTGTCCATTTTCCGCAGACGGAAGTCAGTTTACGGTATTAAGTAGGAAAGGGTGGTGACCAAAGACATGACGGAATCGTTAAAAGCAGGGATCTTCGGAATCGGTCTTGATACGTATTGGCCTCAGTTTCCCGGCCTGAAAGAGCGCCTTGAGGGTTATCAACAGGAGATCGCCAAACAGATTTTATCTTTTGGTGGAATCGATCTGGTAGATGCGGGACTTGTAGACAACCCGGAACGGGCCAGGACCGTTGGATCGCTCTTCCATCGGCAGTCCGTTGACGTCGTTTTTTTGTATATCTCAACCTACGCCCTCTCATCGACGGTTTTACCAGTTGCTCAGGAAACGGGTGTACCCATCGTCGTTCTCAACATCCAGCCGGTGGCGGCCATCGATTACGAGTCGTTTAACGCGTTGGGAGATCGAGGTAAAATGACCGGCGAATGGCTTGCCCACTGTCAGGCCTGCTCGGTTCCGGAGATAGCCAGTGTGTTTGGCCGCGCCGGTATCAAGTACCACCTGGTGACGGGGTATCTTGGCGAGGAACTGACGGTCCGGCAGCTGAATCACTGGGTGTCCGTCGCCAAAGTGGCAAAAACGATGCGCATGAACCGTCTGGGTGTCATGGGGCACTACTACGCCGGTATGCTTGACGTCTATACGGACATGACAAAACAGATCGCCGCCTTCGGCGGCCACATCGACCTGATTGAGATCGACGAACTTGCGGAACTGCGCCGGTCAGTAACAGACGGTGATGTAGAGAAGAAGCTGGCCGAGTTTCGTTCGGCCTTTGATGTGGCACCCGAATGTGATGAACAGGAACTGATCCGGGCCGCCCGGACATCGGTTGCTCTGGACAAACTGGCTTCTCGCCACGGGTTGGGGTCTCTGGCGTATTACTACGAGGGTACTCCCGGGTCCGACCATGAAGACATCGTCACATCCGTAATCGCGGGAAACACCCTTCTCACCGGTAAAAACATCCCGGTTGCCGGTGAGTGCGAAATCAAGAACGCCCAGGCGATGAAAATCATGGACAGCTTTGGGGCGGGCGGCTCCTTTTCAGAGTTTTACGCCATGGATTTCAACGACGATGTGGTCCTTCTTGGTCATGACGGGCCGGCACATTTCGCCATTGCCGAGGGTCCGGTGGGGCTGGTTCCCCTCCCGGTGTACCACGGTAAACCTGGGAAGGGACTTTCCATACAGATGACGGTAAAACACGGACCGGTAACGCTGCTGTCGGTGTGTGAAGACCCTTCCGGCGTCTACATGGTAGTTGCAGAAGGGGAGTGTGTTCCCGGGCCGGTACTCCAAATCGGAAATACCAACAGTCGCTACCGGTTTGATCTTTCGGCCCGGGATTTTGTGGAACAGTGGTCCCGCCTGGGACCGTCCCACCACTGCGCCATCGGTACCGGTCACATTGCCGACCAGATTGAAAAACTGGGTGCTCTGATTGGCGTGCCGGTGACCCAGGTAAGGAGGAAGGAATGAAAAGAACCGGATTTGCAATGCAGTTGAAGCCGGGTAATGAGCAGGAGTACCGGCGTCGCCATGACGCGATCTGGCCGGAGCTTGTCAAAGAGTTGGGCAGAGCAGGAGTGCGGGATTACGTCATTTACCTGGACCGGCGGACGGGAACCCTCTTTGCCGCCCAGAAACTGACGGAGGGTAACACGGCGGACACCCTCGCAGAAACGGAGATCATGCAAAAATGGTGGGACCATATGGCGGATCTGATGGAAACCAATCCGGACAAATCTCCCGTGGTGTACGACCTGGAAGAGATGTTCTACCTGGAATAGACGGCATGAGCGACCCTATCCTTCAACTGCAGAATATCTCCAAGTACTTCCCCGGGGTAAAAGCCCTTGACGGCGTCCATTTTGACCTGTATCCCGGGGAAATCCACGGACTTATGGGCGAAAACGGTGCCGGTAAATCGACCTTTATCAAGATTATCACCGGCGTGCATGCGCCGGATACGGGGGAGATCATTCTGGACGGAAAACCGCTGACGTTACGGAACCCCCTTAACGCTCAAAAAGTCGGTATTGCCGCCATTTACCAGCACGTCACCTCCTATCCGGACTTGACCGTTGCAGAGAACATCTTCATTGGCCATGAGAAGACCAGACCCCTGACCCGCCGAATCGACTGGCGGGCCATGCACACAGAAGCACAGAAACTGCTGGATCAACTGCACGCCAATTTTGACTCCCATGAACGGATGAACAACCTCTCGGTTGCCCGGCAGCAGATTGTCGAAATTGCCAAGGCTCTGTCGACAAATGCCCGTATCATCATCATGGATGAACCCACTGCCGCACTGACCCACCACGAAAGCGAAGAACTCTACCGTA